>CAXRBC010000199.1:0-2682 GCA_964228515.1 Ilumatobacteraceae bacterium | reverse complement strand
GCTCGGCGGGCGCGTGGGGGTGCGCGTGCGCGCGGGCCGCCTGCTGGTGGTCCCCGAGCGGGGGCTGGCGTGAAGCGCGTGCGCGGGGCCCGGGGCGCGCGCCGCGCGGTCGCCGCCGCGCTGGCCTGCGCGGTCGCGGCGTCGGCGGGCGGCGGGCGCGGCGGCGACGCGCCCCCCCCCGAGGACGCAGACGCGGGAGCGACCGCGTCGACGGCGGAGTCGGGGCCGGTGACGCTCACGCTGCTCGCGCACGACGCGTTCACCCCGAGCGAGGGCGTGCTCGATGAGTTCACGCGCGCGACCGGCATCGGGGTCGAGGTGGCGCGCGGCGGGGACGCGGGCGAGCTGGTGGCCAAAGCGGTGCTCACCGCGGGCGCGCCCGAGGGCGACGTGCTGTGGGGCGTCGACGACGCGTTGCTCGCGCGGGTGATCGAGGCGGGCGTATTCGCGCCCTACGAGTCGGCGGAGCTCACCGCGCTCGACCCCGGCGCCGTCGCGCTCGTGCCGGGTCGCGAGGTGACCCCGGTCGACACCGGCGACGTGTGCATCAACTACGACGTCGGGTGGTTCGCCGAGCGCGGCATCCCGCCGCCGCTCACGCTGCGCGCACTCGCGAGCCCGACGTACCGCGACCTGCTGGTGGTGCCGAGCCCGCTCACGTCGTCGCCCGGGTTCGCCTTCCTCGTCGGCACGATCGCGGAGTTCGGCGACGCGTGGACCGACTATTGGCGAGACCTGCGGGCCAACGGCGTGCGCGTCGTCAACGGCTGGACCGAGGCGTACTACGGCGAGTTCTCCGGCTCGGGTGGCGCGGGGGGCACGGGCGAGCGGCCGATCGTCGTGAGCTACGGCTCGAGCCCGCCGGCGGAGGTGCTCTTCGCGGACCCCGTGCCCGACGAGGCACCCACGGCGGTGGCGGCGCTCACGTGCGTGCGGCAGGTCGAGTTTGCCGGCGTGCTGCGCGGCACGCGCCACGAGGCGGAGGCGCGGCGGCTCGTGGACTTCCTCGTCGGCGAACGATTCCAGGCGGACCTGCCGCTCGCGATGTTCGTCTACCCCGTCCGGCGCGGCGTGGTGCTGCCGGAGGCGTTCACGCGCTACTCGCTGCGGCCCGAGCGGCCGCTCTCGGTGGACCCGGGCCGCATCGCGCGGGAGCGCGCGACGTGGCTCGAGGAGTTCACCGACGTCGTGCTGCGGTGAAGCGCGCGCGCCTCGCCGCGGCCGCGCCGGCCGCGCTCGTCATCGCCCTCGTGGGCGCCAGCGTCGCGGTGCCCGGCGCGGCGCTCGCGGTGCGCGCGGCCACCGTGGAGTCGTGGCCCCGCGTCCTCGGCGACGCCGACACGTGGCGACTCGTGGGCGTCACCGCGGCCCAGGCCCTCGCGAGCACGGCGCTCGCCTTGGCGCTCGGCCTCCCCATCGCGGCGCTGCTGGCCCACCGGCGCTTCCCCGGGGCGCGCGCGCTGCGCGCCGCGGTGACGCTGCCGTTCGTGCTGCCGACCGTCGTCGTCGGCGCGGCGTTCGCCGGGCTCGCGCCGACCTCGGGGCGCGCGACGTGGGCGATCGTCGTGGCCGCGCACGCGTGGTACAACGCGGGTCTCGTCGCGCGCATCGTCGCCGCGCGCTGGGAGTCGATCCACCCGTGGGTGGACGACGCCGCGCGCACGCTCGGCGCCGGGCCCGCGGCGCGCGTGGCGACGATCTCCGCGCCGCTGCTGCGGCCCGCGATCGCGTCGGCGGCGGCGATCACCTCCGTGCTGTGCTTCGCCTCGTACGGCGTGGTGCGCGTGCTCGGCGGGCCGGCGCTCGCCACGCTCGAGACCGAGGTGGCGTTCCGCGCGTTCGCCCTCGGGGACGTGGCGGGCGCGATCGTGATCGCCGCGCTGCAGCTCGCAATCCTCGGGGCGGTCGTCGCGGCGGTGCTGCCGCGGCTGGCCCGCGGTCGGGCACGGGCCGCGCGCGTCGCCCCGTCGCGGCTCACCGTCTCGCGCGCGCGGCGCGCGCGCAGCGCGGGCGAGCGGGTGACCGTGGCGCTCGGCGCCGCGGCCGCGACGGCGCTCGTCGCCGTGCCGCTGGCCGCGCTCGCGACGTCGTCGGTGCGCGTCGGCGACACCGCGTCGCTCGCGGGCTGGCGCGCCCTCGGCACCGTGGACGTGCGTGGCGCGGTGGCCGTGTCGGGGCGAAAGGGGGCGCTCGCCGCCGCGCTCGCCACCGCCGCGGGCCGCGCGGCGGCGAGCGCCGGCGCACGGGCTCGGCATCCGTGGCTGGATGCCGTCGCGTCGCGGCCCGCCCTCGTCGCCGCCGTCACCATCGGTCTCGGCCTGGCCGTGGCGTCGTCGTGGCTCCCCGAGGCGGCACGCGGCGCGTGGTGGCTCGTGCCGCTCGCGCACGCGACGGTCGCGCTGCCCCTCGCCGTGCGCGTGCTGGCGCCGGCGGTGCGCGGGCTGCCGAGCGACGTGCGCGACGCCGCACGCACGTTGGGTGCGACCGGCGCGCGCCTCTGGTGGACGATCGACCGCCCGCTGCTGGCGCGCGCGACGGTCGCGGCGGGCGCGCTGGCCGCGGGCCCGTCGCTCGGCGAATTCGGCGCGAGCAGCCTCCTCGCCCGGCGCGGGGCCGAGACGCTCCCCGTCCTGGTGGAGCGCCTGCTCGGGCGCGCCGGCGACGTGCTGCGGGCGCAGGGCT
>CAXRBC010000198.1:0-3479 GCA_964228515.1 Ilumatobacteraceae bacterium | reverse complement strand
CGTCTTCGACGAGGTGGGCGGGCTGTGCACGCGCTTCCCCGCCAACTGGAACGACGTGGACTTCTGCTGCAAGGTGCGCCGTGCGGGCCACCGCATCGTGGTCACGCCGCACGCGACGGTCACGCACTTCGAGTCGAAGACGCGCGTGGCGCGCCTCGTGGAGGAGGAGGTGGCGCGACTCGGTGAGCGGTGGGGCTCGTGGCTGGACGACGACCCGTACTTCCACCCGCGACTGCAGCGCTACGTCAACGTCTGGAAGGCTGACTCGACCTCTCAGCGATCGATGGACGAGGCCCTCGGGCCCACCGCGCCGATCTCGGCGAAGTAGGCCAGGTGCGCGTCGACGACGTGCACCGCGTCGACATCGTCGAGGATCCCCACCCCGGCGCCCGGCGCCTCGCCGAGCAGCCACGCCGTGACGTCGTCGTCGCGCACCACGACCTCGGCGGAGGTCCCGAGCGTCTGCGGCAGGTCCACGACGCCGGCCGGCTGGAGGCCGCGTGCGTGCAACCAGCGCATGTGGAGCACGAGGAGCGTGCGCAGCTCGCCCGGGGTGAGCCGGGCGCGGGACTCCGCCGGCAGGCGATCGGCGACGAAGTCGACCGCCTCGTCGAGCGACCACGCGGCACGCGGCGCGATCGCGTCGAGGCGGCGCGCCTCACGACCCACCGCGTACGCGGCGATCACGAAGACGGCGACCGCCGACGCGGCGGCGAAGGCGAGCTCGGCGCCGCTCAGATGCCGATGCGCTGCGCCAACAGCTCCCGGTGGTACGTCGGGTCGCCGTAGAGCAGCTCGCTCGACTTCGCGCGCTTGAAGTACAGGTGCGCCGGGTGCTCCCACGTGAAGCCGATGCCGCCGTGGATCTGGATGTTCTCCGCCGCGGCGTGGAAGTACGCCTCGGAGCAGTACGACTTGGCGAGCGAGGCGACGGACGGCAGCTCGTCGTTGAGTTGGCTCGCGCACCACATCGCGTAGTACGCGGCGGACTTGGCCGACTCGACCTCGAGGAGCATGTCGGCGCACTTGTGCTTGATGGCCTGGAAGCTGCCGATCGGGCGTCCGAACTGCACGCGGACCTTGGCGTACTCGACCGCCATCTCGAGCACGCGCTGCGCGCCGCCGACCTGCTCGGCCGCCAGGCCCACCGCGACGAGGTCGAACACGCGGGTGAGCACGTCCCAGCCCTTGCCCTCGGTGCCCACGAGCGTCGCGGGCACGTCGGCGAAGTCGAGGCGCGCCTGCTTGCGCGTCTGGTCCATGGTCGCGAGCGGCGTGCGCGTGAGCCCCGAGGCGGTGCCGTCGACGGCGAAGATCGACACGCCCTTGGGCGTGCGAGCCGCGACGAGCACGAGCGACGCGACGTGACCGTCGAGGACGAACGTCTTGGTGCCCGACAGCGTCCAGGAGGACCCCGAGCCCTTCGCCGCCATGGCGATGCCCGACTCGTCCCACTTGCCCGAGGGCTCGGCGCTCGCGAGCGTGGCGATCGTCTCGCCCGACGCGATGCCCGGGAGCCACTTGGCCTTGGCGGCGTCGTCGCCGCTCTCGAGCAGCGTGTTGGCCGCGAGCACGACGGTCGAGAAGTACGGCGCGCACAGCAGCGTGCGCCCCATCTCCTCGAGCACGATGCCGAGCTCGACGAACGAGAATCCCATGCCCCCGTACTGCTCGGGGATCTGGAGCGCCATGAGTCCCATCTGGCTGCTCATCTGCTCCCAGACCGCGGGGTCGTAGCCGCGCTCGGTCTCCATCTGCTCGCGGACCGCGGTCTCGGCGGACTTCTGCTCGAGGAACGCGCGCACCGTGGCGCGCAGCTGCTCCTGCTCCTCGGTGAAGGCGAAGTTCACGGGGGTCATCCTGCCAGCCGGCCCACGCGGGCCGCCACTCTGCGAGACTGCCCCCGATGGGCGGGGCCGGGGCGCGGCTGCACTGGTCGGACCCGGACGCCGAGGTGCACTCGGTCGTGGTCGGGCCCTTCGACAACAACGTGTTCGTCGTGCGCTGCCGCGCCACCGGGGAGGCCGTGCTGCTGGACGCGGCCAACGAACACGAGCGCCTGCTCGAGCTCTGCCGCGGGCTCGGGGTGCGACGCGTGCTCGAGACCCACGGACACTGGGACCACATCCAGGCCGTGCCGGCGATGCGGGAGGCCGGCTACGAGGTCGCGGTCGCGTCGGCGGACGCCCCGCGCCTCAAGGACGTCGGCTACGACGCCTTCCTCGACGACGCCGAGGTGATCGAGGTCGGGCGCCTGCGTCTGCACGCGATCCACACGCCGGGCCACACGGAGGGCTCGGTGTGCTTCACGCTCGCGGGCACTCCCCTGCTGTTCTCGGGCGACACGCTCTTCCCCGGCGGGCCCGGGGCGACGTCGTTCGAGGGTGGCGACTTCGCGACGATCGTCCGCAGCATCTCGGAGCGGCTGTTCGCACTGCCGGACGCGACGGTCGTGCTGCCGGGCCACGGGCGCGACACGACGATCGGCGCGGAGCGGCCGCACCTCGACGACTGGATCGCGAGGGGCTGGTGACCGCGGCCGCCGCGCGGGCGTGACCGGCGCGCCACGCGGCGCGCACAGCGCACGCAGCGCGGCTGATTAGCACTATCTGCGTAGGTGAAATATCGGGGGCGATCCGTACAATCGGACGCCGTGACCGCCGAGCTCTTCCGCATCGAGGGCCTGCGCGCGCGGCCCACCGAGGGCGACGACGAGATCCTGCGAGGGCTGGACCTCGTCGTGCGCGAGGGCGAGGTGCACGCGATCCTGGGCCCCAACGGCTCGGGCAAGTCGACCCTCGCCTCCACCCTGCTCGGGGCGCCCGACTACGAGGTGACGGGCGGGCGCATCGTCTTCAAGGGCAACGACGTCACCGACTGGCCGACCGACGTGCGGGCCAAGGCCGGCATCGTCCTCGCCTTCCAGTACCCGCAGGAGATCGCGGGCGTGTCGGTGATGCAGTTCCTGCGCGCGGCACTGTCGGCGCGCAAGGGCATCGATCTCTCGGTGCTCGAGCTGCGCCTCGCGGCGATGGACTGGATGAAGCGGCTGGGGATGGACTCGTCGTTCGTGGACCGCTACCTCAACGAGGGCTTCTCGGGCGGCGAGAAGAAGCGCAACGAGATCATGCAGATGGCGATCCTCGAGCCCGACCTCGCGATCCTCGACGAGACCGACTCGGGTCTCGACATCGACGCGCTGCGCATCGTCGCCAAGGGCATCGGGGAGGTGCGCCGCGACCGGCCGGCGCTCGGGATCGTGCTCATAACCCACTACCAGCGCCTGCTCGACGAGCTGCGGCCGGACCACGTGCACGTGCTCGTGGACGGGCGGATCGTGGCGTCGGGGGGCATGGAGATCGCGGAGCGGCTGGAGCGGGAGGGCTACGAGGCCTTCCGCGCCGCGGACTTGGCCCGGGGCGGGCCGGCGCGGGTCGGGCGGGCAGGGTCGGTCGTGGGTCTCGACGTCGCGCGGATCC
>CAXRBC010000197.1:0-4654 GCA_964228515.1 Ilumatobacteraceae bacterium | reverse complement strand
CGCGCGGCGGCCCATGCGACCGTCCACGCGACGGCCGGTGAGTCCGTCGGTGAGACCGTCGGTGGCACCCCGGGTGAGGCCGATGCGGATCGTGGTCCGCATGACACGCACCGATGCCCCGTCCATCCACGCCCCGGTACTCCCCGCCCCGTCCGTCCCCGCGCCGCGGTTGCGGTGGCCCGACGTCGAGGGTCGCCGCAGCCGCACCGCGGCCTCGCGGCTCATCGAGGAGTGGCAGTCGCTGGCCGAGGCGCCCTCGAGCCTGCGACGGGTCGACGCCTGGGGTATCCCGGGCGGGCCCGTCGGCCACCTCGACGAGCTGCTCGTCCGCGCGGGATTCGGCACCCACGCCCACGACGCCGAGGGCGACCGCGTCCTCTGGTTGCTCGTGCGCCGCGCGACGCACGACGATCTCGCCGCCCGCGTCGTGCTCCAACGGATCCTGCCCCCGCTGCTCGCGATCGCGCGGCGGCGCGGGCGCATCGTGCGCGGAGGCGTCGAGGCCGCGCTCGACGAAGTCCTCGCCGCGGCCTGGGGCGTGATCCGCGACTACCCCTGGCACCGTCGTCGGGCCAAGGTGGCGGCCAACCTGGTGCGCGACAGCGAGTACGCGGCCTTCGTCCGTGACGCGCGCCGAGGTCCGCGGACGGTGGCGCTCGCGCCGGGCCTCGCCGCGACCCTCGCGGCGCCCGACCACGTCGACGCCCCGGGCGTCGTGCTCGCGCGCCTCATCGCAGAGGGGCGGCGGGCCGGGCTGGCGCGCGAGGACGTCGACGTGCTGCGCGCGCTCGCCCGCGGCGAGTCGACCGAGCGGACCGCCGCCCGCCTCGGCGTCTCGGTGCGCACGGCGCGCTCGCGCCGCGCGCAGGCGATCAGCGAGTTGCGTGCACGAACGCGGTGTGCGGGGTGAGGGGGCTGCGCCGCAGTCGCAGGCTGTTGCCCACGACGAACAGGCTGGACGCCGCCATCGCCGCCCCGGCCCACATCGGGTTGAGCAGTCCCGCGGCCGCCAGTGGGATCGCCGCCACGTTGTACGCGAACGCCCAGAAGACGTTGGCGCTGATCGTGCGCAGCGTGCGACGCGAGAGCAGGATCGCCGAGGTCACGAGGCGCAGGTCGCCGCTCACGATCGTCAGGTCGCTCGCGTGCATCGCGACGTCGGGGCCGGTGCCCATCGCGCTCCCGACGTCGGCCTGCGCGAGCGCGGCCGCGTCGTTGACCCCGTCGCCCACCATCGCCACCGCGTAGCCGCGCTGCTGCAGGTCGGCCACCACGCGTACCTTCTCCTCCGGCAGCACGCCCGCGATGACGTGCTGCTCGTCGGGCTCGATGCCCACCTGGCGCGCCACCGCGAGCGCCGTCGCGCGGTTGTCGCCCGTGAGCAGCATCGGTCGCAGCCCCAGGTTCTTGAGCTCCGCGATCGCGGCGGCGGCGTGCGGCTTCGGCCGGTCGGCCACGGCGCACACCGCGCGCGCAGCGCCATCCCACGCCACGAGCACCGCCGTGTGGCCGTCCTCGCGCGCGGCGGACAGCGCGCGCCGCAGGTCGGCCGGCACGAGCGCGCTCGACCCGAGCATCGCCTCGCTGCCCACCAGCACGCGGCGGCCCTCCACCGTGCCCGACGTGCCACGGCCGGCCTGCGACGCGAACTCGGCGACCGGGGGCAGCGCGCCGCACTCGGCGCGCGCGGCGGCCGCGATCGCCCGCGCGACGGGGTGCTCGCTCGCGTGCTCGAGCGCCCCCGCCATCCGCAGCACCTCGGCGCGCTCGGTACCCGAGGCGCACGCGACACCGACGAGCTGCATGGCGCCGGTGGTGACGGTCCCGGTCTTGTCGAAGATCACGGTGTCGACGCGCCGCGTGCTCTGCAGCACGTCCACGCCCTTGATGACGATGCCCATCTGGGCGCCGCGCCCGCTGCCGACCATCAGCGCGGTGGGTGTCGCGAGGCCGAGGGCACACGGGCACGCGATGATCAGCACCGCGACGGCGGCGGTGAATGCGCGGGCGACGTCGTCGCCCGCGAGCCACCATGCCGCGCCCGTCGCGATCGCGATGACGATGACCGTCGGGACGAAGACGCTGCTGACGCGGTCGGCCAGGCGTTGCACCGGGGCCTTGGTCGTCTGGGCGTCGCGCACGAGGCGGGCCATGCGGGCAAAGGTCGTGTCGGCCCCGACCCGCGTGGCGCGCACGACGAGGCGGCCCGTGAGATTGACCGTCGCGCCCGTGACCGCGGAGCCCTCCGCGACCTCGGCCGGCACGCTCTCGCCGGTGAGCATCGACACGTCCATGGCGCTCGCGCCCTCGACCACCACGCCGTCGGCGGCGAGCACCTCGCCCGGACGCACCACCAGCAGGTCGCCGACGCGCACGAGCGCGGCGTCGATGGTGCGCTCCGAGCCGTCGCGCAGCACGGTGGCGTGACGTGCCCCGAGGGCGAGCAGGCTGCGCAGCGCGTCGCCGGCGCGGCGTCGGGCGCGGGCCTCGAAGAATCGCCCGGCGAGGATGAAGGCGGTGACCGCCACCGCCACCTCCAGATAGAGGTGTGAGGACGCCGACCCGGCGTGCCCGGCGCCGTGCTCGGCGGCCTCGAGGGCCTCGCCCCAGCCGATCGCCCACACCGACCAGCCCGTCGCGGCGACGACCCCGATCGATATGAGCGTGTCCATCGTCGTCGCGCCGTGGCGCGCGCCCGCGAGCGCGGCGCGGTGGAACGGCCACGCGGCCCAGGTCACCACCGGCGCCGTGAGCGCGAGCGCGACGAGCGGCCACGCCGCGAACTGCAGGGCGGGCACCATGCTGAGCGCCATCACGGGTGCGCCCAGACCGATCGCCACCCACAGGCGCGCGCGCAGGGCCGCGACGCGCTCCGCGGCTTCCGCGTCGAGCAGCTCAGGGGTCGTGTCGGCCGCGAGTCGTGCCCCGTAGCCGGCCGACTCCACCGCGGCGAGCAAGTCGCGCGGCGCGACGGCCGCGGCGTCGTAGGTGACGCGGGCCGACTCGGTCGCGTAGTTGACCGTCGCGGAGACGCCGTCCAGCGCGTTGAGCCCGCGCTCGATCCGTGCCGCGCACGCGGCGCACGTCATGCCCGTGAGCGCGAGGTCGGCCTGCGCGATGGACGATCCGGCGGCCCGGACCTCGACGTCGGCCATGCCCCTAGTCTCGCCGTCCGTGGGCGACTTCCTCGTCGCGTTCGTCGCGATCTTCGTGGCCGAGCTGCCCGACAAGACGATGCTGGCCACCCTGGCGCTGTCCGTGCGGTGGCGCCGGCCGCTCGCGGTGTGGCTCGGCGTCTCGGTCGCCTACTGCGCGCACATGCTCCTCGCCGTCGCCGCCGGTTCGCTCGTGGCGTCGCTCCCCGCGCGGCCGGTCCGGATCGTGGTCGGCGCACTCTTCTGCGCGGGCGCCGTCGCGGCGTGGCGGTCCGCCACGCGCGCCGGCGACGTCGGCGGCGATGATGCGGATGGGGCCGCATCGAGCAGCGTGGGCGTCGGTGCGCTCGGGGTCGCGATGCGCGCCGCCGGCGTGATCGGTGTCGCGGAGTTCGCCGACTTCACGCAGCTCGCGACCGCCGGACTGGTGGCGCGCGGCGCCGGCGCGGTCGCGACGTGGTGCGGCGCGGCGCTCGCCGTGGTGTCGGTCGCCGGGCTCGCCGCGTTCGTCGGCGACCGCCTGCGCCGCCGCGTGCCGCTCGCGCGCCTCGCGCGCGCGGGCGCGGCGGTCTTCGCCGTCGTCGGGGTGCTGACGCTCGTCGGGGCCCGCTGACGCCCCGCGTCAGCGGGGGTGGCGGGCCTGGATGAGGCGGTAGCCGACGCTGCGCACGGTCTGGATCAGGTGCGCGTGTTCCTCGCCGAGCTTGGCGCGCAGCCGCCGCACGTGCACGTCCACGGTGCGCGCGCCGCCGAAGTACTCGTAGCCCCACACGCGGGAGAGGAGGGTCTCGCGGCTCACGACCTTGCCCGCGTGCTGCGCGAGGTAGCGGAGGAGCTCGTACTCCATGTAGGTGAGGTCCAGTGGGCGGCCGGCACAGGTGGCCTGGTAGGTCTCGAGGTTGAGCTCCAGCCCCGCGTAGGCGACGAGCCGGTCGGGGTCCGCCGCGTCCGGGTCGGCGACCAGGTGGCGCAGTCGCGCGTCGAGCTCGCGCGGGTGCGCCGGCGCGAGGCAGAAGTCCCGGAAGAGATGATCGCGCGACTCGAGGTCGCCGACCTGCGCGCCCGTCACGAGCACCAACACCTGGGTGACCGCGGGCTCGCGCTCACGCAGCGCGCGGCAGATCGCCCAGCCTCCCTCGGGATCCTCGCTGCAGTCCACGACGGCGCCGCCCCAGCCACGCTCCGGCGTGAGGCGGTCGAGGGCCTCGGCCGAGCGCACCGCCTTCCAGGCGTGGCCCCCGAGGTCGAGCGTGCGGGCGAGGTCGATCGGCGCGGGGTCGGGGAAGACGGCGATCGGGCGGGCTGGCTGGGGGTCCTCGACGTGTCGGGTCACAGCGAGCGCAGCGTGTGGTCGATCTCGTACTGGCTGACGTGCGTCTT
This sequence comes from Ilumatobacteraceae bacterium, assembly GCA_964228515.1. Classification (GTDB taxonomy): domain Bacteria; phylum Actinomycetota; class Acidimicrobiia; order Acidimicrobiales; family Ilumatobacteraceae; genus CAXRBC01. The sequence continues at coordinate 119 of CAXRBC010000197.1, read as the reverse complement.
GTATCCGCGCCACTCGGCGCGCTTGTTGCGCAGGAACCACTCGAAGATGTGCTCCCCGAGCGCGTCGGCGACGAGCTCGGAGCGCTCCATCACGCGCAGGGCGTCCGACAGCGACGGTG
>CAXRBC010000196.1:0-2248 GCA_964228515.1 Ilumatobacteraceae bacterium | reverse complement strand
TCTTCCAGTCGCTCGGCTGGTCGAGCCCGCGCTTCAACCGGTGGCGGCGCGCGTTCGCCAACGGGTTCGCCGCCGTGATCGTGGCGGGCAACGTGTCGTTCCCCGTCGCCGTGATGCTCGGGATCGTGGGCTGACGTGAGGCTGGACGCCAAGACCCCGGCGGGACCGCTCGCGGAGAAGTGGGACGCGTACAAGGCCTCGGCCAAGCTCGTGAACCCCAACAACAAGCGCAAGTTCAAGGTCATCGTCGTCGGCACCGGCCTCGCGGGCGCCTCGGCGGCCGCCACGCTCGCCGAGCTGGGTTACCGGGTGGACGCCTTCACCTTCCACGACACGCCGCGGCGAGCGCACTCGATCGCCGCGCAGGGCGGGATCAACGCGGCCAAGAACTACCAGGGCGACGGCGACAGCGTGCACCGGCTCTTCATGGACACGATCAAGGGCGGCGACTTCCGCAGCCGGGAGTCCAACGTGCACCGCCTCGCGCAGGTGTCGGTGCAGATCATCGACCAGATGGTCGCCCAGGGCGTGCCGTTCGCCCGCGAGTACGGCGGCCTGCTCGACAACCGGAGCTTCGGCGGTGCGCAGGTGAGCCGCACGTTCTACGCGCGCGGCCAGACCGGCCAGCAGCTGCTGCTCGGCGCGTACCAGCAACTCGCGCGCCAGGTCGGCCTCGGGGGCGTGCGGCTCTTCACGCGCACCGAGCTCGTGGACGTCGTCGTCATCGACGGGCGCTGCGCGGGCATCGTGGTGCGCGACCTGCTGACGGGCGAGGTCTCGAGCCACGCCGCCCACGCCGTGGTGCTCGCGACCGGCGGGTACGGCAACGTCTTCTTCCTGTCGACCAACGCGATGAACTGCAACGTGACGGCCGCGTGGCGCGCCCACCGGCGCGGCGCGCTCTTCGCCAACCCCTGCTACACGCAGATCCACCCCACGTGCATCCCCCAGAGCGACGAGTCGCAGTCCAAGCTCACGCTCATGAGCGAGTCGCTGCGCAACGACGGGCGGGTCTGGGTGCCGCGCGACCCCGACGACCGCCGCGCGCCCGGCGACATCCCCGAGGAGGCGCGCGACTACTACCTCGAGCGCCTGTACCCGAGCTACGGCAACCTCGCGCCCCGCGACAGCTCGTCGCGCGCGGCCAAGCGCCTCGTCGACAGGGGGCACGGCGTCGGGCCGCTCAAGAACGGCGTGTACCTCGACTTCTCCGACGCGATCCGTCGGCTCGGGCACGGCGTGGTCCAGGAGCGCTACGGCAACCTCTTCGACATGTACGAGCGCATCGCGGGGGAGGACCCGTACGCCGTGCCGATGCGCATCTACCCGGCGACGCACTACACGATGGGCGGGCTCTGGGTGGACTACGAGCTCGGCACGACGATCCCCGGGCTCTACGCGGCGGGGGAGGCCAACTTCTCCGACCACGGCGCCAACCGACTGGGGGCCAGCGCGCTGATGCAGGGACTCGCCGACGGCTACTTCGTGCTGCCGGCCACGATCTCCAACGGGCTCGCGCCGCTGCTCAACCACACCGTGCCGAGCACCGACCACCCGGCGTTCGTCGCCGCCGAGCGCGAGGCGCGCGACCGCTACGCCCGCTACCTCTCGACCAACGGCACGCGGTCTCCCGATTGGTTCCACCGCGAGCTCGGGCGGATCATCTGGGACTACTGCGGCATGGAACGCAGCCGCGAGGGTCTCGAGAAGGCGCTGTCGGAGCTGCCGGCGCTCCATGAGGAGTTCCGTCGCGACCTGCGCGTCACGGGCTCGGGCGAGCACGTCAACCAGACGCTCGAGAAGGCGGGGCGCGTCGACGACTTCTTCCAGCTCGGGATGCTCATGTGCCGCGACGCGCTCGCGCGCGAGGAGAGCTGTGGCGCCCACTTCCGCGTCGAGCACCAGACGCCCGAGGGCGAGGCGCAGCGCGACGACGACCGGTACTGCAACGTCTCCGCGTGGGAGTGGACGGGCGACCCGATGGACTCTGCGCTGCACGTGGAGGACCTCGCGTACGAGACGGTCAAGCTCGCGACGAGGAGCTACAAGTGAGCCACCTCGAGCATCTCACGCTCAAGGTCTGGCGCCAGGCGGGCCCGGACGACGAGGGGCGCTTCGAGACGCACGTCGTGGAGCGGGTGAGCGACGAGGCGTCGTTCCTCGAGATGCTCGACCAGCTCAACGAGCGGCTCGTCGCGGAGGGCAAGGAGGCCGTCGTCTTCGACCACGACTGCCGCGAGGGGATCTG
>CAXRBC010000195.1:0-3064 GCA_964228515.1 Ilumatobacteraceae bacterium | reverse complement strand
GTGCTCGTCGAGGATCGTGCTCGAGCCGTCCGCGAGCGACTGCTCCGCGAGCTCGTACACGCCGCGGTAGGTCACCTCGAGGGCGTGGTCCACGCGGTCGTCGCGATCCTCGGGGTGGGTGACGCGCGCGATCTCGATGGTGGCCGACTCTCGCTCGAGGTGCGCCGCCCCGACCTTGGGGCTGAGCGGGGGCGTGATCTCGTCGGCGACGGTCGCGTCGGGCTGCGCCGAGAGCCGCTGGACGCGGTACACGATCTCCATGTCGATGCTCGGCGGCTCGTGGAAGATCTCGTCCACGTACCACGCGCGATAGGTGGCCTGGCTCCACGCGGGCCACACGAGGGTCACGTGCGCGACGACCCGCGGGGGGTGGCCCTCGCCGGGGATGCCGTAGCTGGTCTCCCAGGTGAGGTCGCCCGTGAGGATGTCGGACTGGAAGTGCTCGTCGAAGGCCTGCCGCTCGAGGAACGCGTTGGCGAATGCGTCGCGCAGCGCGCCGATCGCGTCGTTGAACACGTGGTCGAGCACCGCCCCCACGGTACCGAGGGTCCGGCGGGTTGTGACAGACTGCGGACGAGGCACGGATGGCGCACGTACGGCTGGATCGCGCGGACCGCGTCGCGACGCTCACCCTCGACCGACCGGAGGCGCGCAACACGCTGACGGTCGAGATGATCGCCGACATCTGCGCCGCGATGGACGAGGTGGAGGCGGACGCGGGGGTCGGCGCGGTGGTGGTGACGGGCGCGCCGCCCGCATTCTGCGCGGGTGGCGACCTCGGCAACCTCGCGGAGGCCGACCGCGACTCGCTGCTGCGGATCTACGAGGGCTTCCTGCGCATCGGCCGCTCGCCGCTGCCGACCGTCGCGGCGGTCAACGGCGCGGCCGTCGGCGCGGGGATGAACCTCGCGCTGTGCTGCGACGTGCGCATCGCCGCGGAGTCGGCGCGATTCGACTCGCGGTTCCTCCAGATCGGCCTGCACCCGGGCGGCGGCAACACGTGGATGCTGCGCCGCGCGATCGGCCCACAGGGCGCGATGGCGAGCGTCGTGTTCGGCGAGATCCTCTCCGGCCGCGAGGCTGAGCGCGTGGGCCTCGCGTGGCGGTGCGTCCCCGACGGCGAACTCGCGGCGGCCGCGCACGCCCTCGCGGCGCGGGCCGCCGCGGCGCCGCGCGAGCTGGCCGTGCGGACCAAGGCCACGATCGCCGCGATGGCGGACGTCGCAACGCACGCCGAGGCCGTGGAGGCCGAGCTCGTGCCGCAGTTGTGGAGCACGCGCCAGCCGTGGTTCGCGGAGCGCCTGGCCGCCCTCCGCGCGAAGATCTCCTCCCGCTGACCCGCGTCAGCGGGCGCGTGACGTGTGGGACGCCGACCCGCGCGCTGCGCGGGCTGCGGCGGACGGGGCCGACGCCGCCGCCGGCGCCGCTGACGGCGACGACGCCGCCGGCGAGGGGACGAGCCAGCGGGCCGCGAGCTCCTCGCGCCGCGCGCGCCACTCCTCGGCCGTGAAGCCGAAGCGCAGGTGGTCCTCCCACGTCCCATTGATCTCGAGGAATCGCTCGGCGAGCCCCTCCTGGCGCAGGCCGAGCTTCTCCATCACGCGCCTGCTGTTGTGGTTGCGCGGGATCACGCAGACCTCGACGCGGTGCAAGCCCAAGTCCTCGAAGGCGAACCGCACCACGACCACCACGCCCTCCGCCACGTAGCCGCGCCCCGCGCGCTCGCGGTCGATCCAGTAGCCGATCGTGCCCGACTGCATCGCGCCCCGCGCGACGTTGCTGAGGTTGACCTCGCCCGCGAGCGCCCCGTCGACGAAGAGCCCGAGCGCGTACGCCGTGCCCATCTGGCGTTCCCTGTCCCGCGCCGCGCAGCGCCGCTCGAAGGCCTGCCGGTCCCGCGCGGGGTCCGGCGCGCCCTCCAGGCGCTGCGGCTCCCACGGCTCGAGCCACGCCGCGTTGCGCAGCCGCACCTCGCTCCAGGCCTCGAAGTCGGACGGCTCGAGCGGGCGCATCGTCACGCGCGCGCCGCGCAGTCGCAGCGGCGGGGCGCCGGCGGGGTGGCTCATGTCGGCGCCACGAGGGTAGCCCGACGCGCCTCGGCGGCGAGGCCGTCGAGCAGGCTGCGCGTGCTCACGACGATCTCGTCCAGCGCGAGCCGCCGCATGATCGCGACGAGCACGCAGCACCCGCCGACGATCACGTCGGCGCGTTCGCGAGGCAGCCCCGGGTTGTGCACCCTGTCCGCGAGCGCCTCCGTCGCGAGCGTGCGGAACACGTCCTCCGCCGCCGCCCGCGTGAGCACGAACCCGTGCAGCCGCCCCGCGTCCCACTCGCGCATCCCGATCTCGACCGCGGCCGCCGTCACGATCGTGCCGGCCACGCCGATGGCGCGGCGACCTGCGCCCGCCGCTCGCAGCGCCGCCCACGCCGCGTCGCCCGCGCGCTCCGCCGCGAGGTCGGTCACCGCGTCGCCGACGACCGCGATCGCGTTGGTGAGCTCCTCCGGCCGGGGCGGGTCGTGCGCGAGGTGCGACTCGGTCACCGACACCGCGCCGTGGGCGATGCTCGCCGAGTGCGCCGGCCCCACCGCGATCTCCGTCGATGCCCCGCCGATGTCGACGAGCACCGTCGCGGGCGAGGCGCCGGCCGCGTCCGCGGCCGGCGTGGTCCCCGCCCCGACGGCCCCCGCCCACGCGAGGGAGGCCTCCCTGGCGGCGGACGCCACCTCGAGCTCCCAGCCCGTCTCTGCGCGGACGCGGGCGGCGAACTCGTGGGCGTTGGCGGCGCGACGACAGGCCGCGGTGCCCACGAGGCGGGCGAGCCGCACGCCGAGCCGGTCGCACTCGCGGCGGTAGTCCGCGAGGGCGGCGAGGGTGCGCGCCATGGCGGCCTCGGACAGCCGCGGGGCACCCGCCGGTACCGAGAGGCCCTCCCCGAGGCGGGTCACCGACACGCGCCGCGCGAGCTCGGCGCCCGCCCCGTCGAGCACGAGCAGATTGGTCGAATTGCTCCCCACGTCGATCGCCGCGACGGGCGGCGCGAGCCGCCCCGCGATCCACTCGCC
>CAXRBC010000194.1:0-2224 GCA_964228515.1 Ilumatobacteraceae bacterium | reverse complement strand
GACCTCGTCGAGGACGCCGAGCTCCTCGACCTCGTCGAGCTCGAGGTCCGTGAGCTCCTCTCGAAGTACGGCTACGACGGCGACAACGCCCCGGTGATCCGTGGCGCCGCCGTGCGCGCGATCGAGGGCGACCAGAAGTGGCTCGACAAGATCCAGGAGCTGTACGACGCGCTCGACACGTACATCCCGGAGCCGGTCCGCGAGGTCGACAAGCCCTTCCTCCTCCCGGTCGAGGACGTCTTCTCGATCACCGGCCGCGGCACCGTCGCGACCGGCCGCATCGAGCGCGGCAAGTGCAAGGTCGGTGAGGAGCTCGAGTTCGTGGGCTACAACTCCGACCAGAAGACGATCGTCACGGGCGTCGAGATGTTCCGCAAGCTGCTCGACCAGGGCCAGGCCGGCGACAACATCGGCGCCCTGCTCCGCGGCGTGAAGCGCGAGGACATCCAGCGTGGCCAGGTGCTCGCCGCTCCCGGCAGCATCACCCCGCACACGAAGTTCAAGGCGCAGGTGTACGTGCTCTCCAAGGAGGAGGGCGGCCGTCACACGCCGTTCGTCAACGGCTACCGCCCGCAGTTCTACTTCCGCACGACCGACGTGACCGGCGTCATCCAGCTCCTCGATGGGGCCGAGATGATCATGCCTGGCGACAACGCCGTGCTCGAGGTCGAGCTCATCGTCCCGATCGCCATGGAGGACGGCCTCCGCTTCGCCATTCGCGAGGGCGGCCGCACCGTGGGCGCCGGGGTCGTGGAGCAGATCCTGGAGTAGCAGCACTGGCAGGACGGGCCCCGTCACCCCACATCCGGGGGGCGGGGCCCTCGCTTTCCCCGAGCAGTACCCGACGACGCAGAACGAGAAGACCGAACCTTGATCACGCAGAACAAAATCCGAATCAGGCTCAAGGCCTACGACCATGAGCTGATCGACAAGAGCGCGGCCTCCATCGTGGAGACGGCCCAGCGGAGTGGCGCGACCATCTCCGGTCCCGTGCCGCTCCCCACCGAGTGCCACCGCTACTGCGTCATCAAGGGCCCGTTCAAGGACAAGGATTCGCGGGAGCACTTCGAGGTGCGCACCCACAAGCGCCTCATCGACATCTTCTCGCCCACCCCCAAGACGGTCGACTCGCTCATGCGCCTCGACCTGCCCGCCGGCGTCGACATCGAGATCAAGGTCTGACGATGGCCGCGATCATCGGACGCAAGGTCGGAATGACCCAGATCTTCGCCGAGGACGGCGCGAGGGTTCCCCTCACCGTCATCGAGGCCGGCCCCTGCCCCGTGGTGCAGGTGAAGACCGACGAGCGCGACGGCTACTCCGCCGTGCAGCTCGGCTTCGGCGCGGCCAAGGCGAAGCACATCAACAAGCCCGAGCAGGGGCACCTCGAGAAGGCCGGCGCGCCGCTGATGCGCCACCTGCACGAGTTCTCGCCCGAGGACCTCGGCCTGGAGGAGGGCGAGGAGCTCTCCGAGGGGCAGCTCGTCACCGTCGACCGCTTCATCCCGGGCTCGTACGTGAAGGTCACCGGCACCTCGAAGGGCAAGGGCTTCGCCGGAACGATCAAGCGCCACAACTTCGCCAGCGGCCCCAAGAGCCACGGCTCGCACAACGTGCGCCGTCCGGGCTCCATCGGCGCCGCCGCCTACCCCGCCCGCGTGTTCAAGGGCATCCGGATGGCCGGCCACATGGGCGCGCGCCAGGTGACGCAGCGCGGCCTGCAGGTGGTCGACCGCGATCCGGAGCGCAACATCCTGCTCGTCAAGGGCGCGGTGCCCGGCGCCGTCGGCTCGATCGTCTATGTGAGGCCCGACTGATGGCTGCGCACCTGCTCACCAAGACCGGCAAGGCATCCGGTGCCGCCGACCTCGGCGCCGAGATGGAGGCCCAGGACATCAAGCCGCACCTCATCCACGAGGTGGTCACGGCCGAGATGGCCTGGCGCCGCGCCGGCACTCACAGCACCAAGACCCGCAGCGACGTCAGGGGTGGTGGCAAGAAGCCGTGGCGCCAGAAGGGCACCGGCCGTGCCCGCGCCGGATCGAACCGTTCGCCCATCTGGACCGGCGGCGGCAAGAAGCCGGGGCGCCAGACGGCCACCGGTCGCGCCCGCGCGGGCTCGAGCCGCTCGCCCATCTGGGTCGGTGGTGGCGTGGTGGTCGGCCCGCACCCGCGCAACTACGGCGGCAAGGTTAACCGCAAGGCCTACCGCCAGGCGTTCCGC
>CAXRBC010000193.1:0-3050 GCA_964228515.1 Ilumatobacteraceae bacterium | reverse complement strand
CCCTGGCCCATCGTGCAGGAGGCCGCCAAGATCGGCCTCTACGGCCTCGACTTCATCATGAACGCGATGGGGGACGCGAGCGGCCTCACCCTGCCGGTGGCGATCGAGGAGATCTTCTGGGGCGACGCCGGCATCGGCATGGCGATCATGGGCTCGGGCCTCGCGGCCGCGGGCATCGCGGGTAACGGCACCCCCGAACAGGTGATGGAGTTGGTGCCCCAGTGCTACGGCACCGCCGACGACGTGAAGATCGGCGCGTTCTGCGTGAGCGAGCCCGACGCAGGCAGCGACGTGAGCTCGCTGCGCACGCGAGCCGCCTACGACGAGGCGAAGGACGAGTGGGTGCTCAACGGCACCAAGGCGTGGATCACCAACGGAGGCATCGCCAACGTGCACGTGGTGGTCGCCGCCGTCGACCCCGAGCTGAAGGGCCGCGGTCCGGCGTCGTTCGTGGTGCCGCCGGGCACCAAGGGACTCAGCCAGGGCCAGAAGTACCAGAAGCACGGCATCCGTGCGAGCCACACCGCCGAGGTGGTGCTCGAGGACGTGCGGGTGCCCGGGCGGTGCCTGCTCGGCGGCAAGGAGAAGCTCGACGCCAAGCTCGCGCGGGCGCGCGAACGCGGCAGGTCGGGCGAGGCGCAGCCGGCGATGAAGACCTTCGAGGCGACGCGCCCCGCGGTCGGCGCGCAGGCGCTCGGCATCGCGCGAGCCGCGTACGAGTACGCGCTCGACTACGCCAAGCAGCGCACGGCGTTCGGCAAGCCGATCGTCATGCACCAGGCGATCGCGTTCAAGCTCGCCAACATGATCACCCGCATCGACGCCTCGCGCCTGCTCATCTGGCGGGCGGCGTGGCTGGCGCGCAACGGCGGGTTCGTCAACGGCGAGGGCTCGATGAGCAAGTACTACGCCTCGGAGACGGCGGTGCGCGTCACCGAGGAGGCGATCCAGATCCTCGGCGGCTACGGCTACACCCGCGAGTACCCGGTGGAGCGCTGGCACCGCGACGCCAAGATCCACACGATCTTCGAGGGCACGAGCGAGATCCAGCAACTGGTGATCGCCCGCGCGATCTCGGGGATGCGTATCGAGTGACGGGCGGGCGCCCTTGGCGCCCCCGATCGGCCCGACCTAGCGTGGCCGACATGAGCCTTGCCCAGTCGATGTTCAGCCTCACCCCCTTCGCCGACACGATCTCGGGACCGGGCGTCGCGCCGACGCTGCCGCAGTACGTCGCGGCGCGCGGCCGCCGCGCCTTCATCGTCACCGACCAGGGCGTGCGGGGCGCGGGGATCATCGCGCCGTTGACCCAGGCGCTCGACACTGCGGGCGTCCCGCACGCCACGTTCGACGGCGTGTCGCCCAACCCGACGGACGTCAACGTCGCGGACGCCCTGCGCGCCCTGCACGCCTTCGGCACCGAGGGCACGGTGATCGTGCTCGTCGGCGGCGGATCGGTGATGGACTGCGGCAAGTACGTGTCGCTCGCCGCGACCAACGGCGTGACCAACCTCGACCTCGCCTTCGCGCCCGACCTCGACGCCAACGACCGCATCGACTTCTCGACGCTCATGCCCAAGGCGGCGGCGACCAACCCCGGCCTGCCGACGATCGCGATCCCGACCACCTCCGGCACCGCGTCCGAGACCAACGGCGGCGGCCTCATCACGGACACGACGACCGACCCCAAGGTGCATCGCAAGCTCACGTTCAACAACCCGTCGATCCGCCCCGTGACCGTGCTGCTGGACCCGATGGTCACCACCGGCATGCCGGCGCGCGGCACCGCGGCGTGCGGTATGGACGTGCTCACCCACGCGATCGAGGCGTACACCTCGACGCAGGCCAACCCGTACGCCGACGCGCTCGCGCTGCACGCGATCCGCCTCACCGCGCGGTGGCTGCCGGCGGCGATCGCGGACGGCCAGGACCTCGTCGCGCGCGGCTACATGCAGGTCGCGGCACACCTCGCGGGCCGCGCGTTCTCCGCGGGGCCGCTGCTCGGCCTCGTGCATGCGACCGGCCACCCGATCTCGGGCCAGCTGCACCAGGCCCACGGCCAGACGCTCGCGACGATGCTCCCGCACGTCATGCGCTACAACCGCGACACGGTCGCCGCGCGGTACGCCGACGTCGGCGAGGCGCTCGGTGCCGAGCACGACCCCGACGCGGGCATCGCGGCGGTCGAGCGGCTCTCCTCGGCGGTCGGCACGGCCAAGCGCCTCGGCGAGCTGGGCGCGACGAGCGACCACATCGCGACGCTCGCGCAGGACGCGCTGCGCGACCTCATCATCCTCAACACGCCGCGCTACCCGTCGCGCAAGGACGTGCACGAGCTCTACGCCGCGGCGATGTAGTCCGGCACCCTCGCGCCGCACCTCGGGTGCGTCTGCGGGGCGGCGTCAGCGCTCGGGGAGCGAGTTGCCGCCGTCGATCACGACGAGTTGGCCCGTCACGTAGGACGCGGCCGGGGACGCGAGGAACGCGATCACCGCCGCGACCTCCTCGGGCGTGCCGCTGCGGCCGAGCGGCGTCGCCGCGCCGGCGGCGGCCTCGGCGGGCGTCTGCGAGCCGGTCGCGATCCATCCCGGCGCCACCGCGTTGACCGTGACGCCGTCGGCCGCCACCTCGAGCGCGACCGCGCGGGTGAAGCCGACCATCCCGGCCTTGGCCGCGTGGTATCCGACGTCGCCCGCGAAGGCCTGGACGGGTCCGCTCGTGGAGGCCACGTTGACGACGCGACCGCGCCGCGCCGCGCGCATCGTCGGCAGGACGGCGCGCGTGACGAGGTAGCAGCTCGTCAGGTTGCGCGCGAGCGCGTCGGCCCAGGTGGCGGCGTCGTAGTGCTCGATCGGGGCGTCGATCATCGTGCCGCCGACCGAGACCATCCCCGCGTTGTTGACGCACGCGTCGAGGCGTCCACCCCAGGCGAGGGCGTCGGCCACGAGCCGCACCGATGCGGCCTCGTCGGCGAGGTCGGCGACCAGGCCGAGCGCGTCGTGTCCGTCGGCGCGCAACTCGGCGACGCGATCGTGGATCCGCGCGGTCGT
>CAXRBC010000192.1:0-10095 GCA_964228515.1 Ilumatobacteraceae bacterium | reverse complement strand
CTCCAAGGCGCGCGGCGACGTCTTCCTCGATCGGCTCGCGGCGCGGCTCGAGGCCTCGGGCGCCCGCGTGGTGCGCTATCGCAAGCCGACGTTCACCAAGCCCGCGCCCGCCGACCTGCGCCACGAGATCACCACCACGTGCCACGCCGTCATCGAGGCGCTCGCCGATTGAGGCAGCTGCACGTCGTGCAGTGTGCACGACGCCGTCGACCTGGAGGGCCGCGGGGTGCCCACGGTCGTGATCGCCTCCGCGCCGTTCGCCGACGCCGCCGACGCGCAGGCCGGCGCGCTCGGGCTGCCCGACACGCGACGCGTCTTCGTCGCGCACCCGATCCAGGACCGCACCGACGACGAGATGGTGGCGCTCGCCGACGAGGCGTACGCGCGAGTCGTCGCCGCCCTGACGGATCGGGCGAGCTGAGCGCCGCTGCCGGCTAGGGCAGCCGGTAGCGGCCGCGGCTGCGCCGCGCCAGGCCCTCGTCCACGAGCGCGTCGGCGAGTCGTCGCGCCCGCGCGTGGGCGCGACCGAGGCCCATCGCGCCCGCGAGCTGCGCCGGCGCGATCGTCCCGCGCGCGAGCGCGCGCTGGAGCCTGCCCCGCGCCTGGCGGTCCGAGGCCTCGTAGGGCGGCTGGCGCGGCGACGCGTGCGCCGAGGAGCGGGCGGGGTCGGGCCCGCGCCCGCGCCACGCGCATGCGCGCGCGGCGGGGCATCGGCCGCACGACGGTGCGCGGGCGGTGCACACGCGCGCGCCGAGCTCCATGAGCGACTGGTTCCACTCCCAGGCGCGATCGGGCGGCACCAGCGCGTCGGCGCGGGCCTGCAGGGCGCGTGCCCCCGACGGTGCGCCCCCGACGCGCGCGAGCACCCGCGCCACGTTGACGTCCACCACTCCGACGGGCCTGCCATCGGCGAAGGCGAGGACGGCCCGCGCCGTGTACGGCCCGACGCCGGGCAGCGCGAGCAACTCCTCGAGCGTGCCGGGTACGCGCCCGCCGTGTCGCGCGACGACCTCGCGGGCCGCGGCGTGCAGGTTGCGGCATCGGCGCGGATACCCGAGTCCCTCCCAGCGGCGCAGCACCTCGCCGAGCGGCGCGGCCGCGCACGCCGCGGGCGACGGATAGGCGGCGACGAAGGCGGCCCACTTCGGCGCGACGCGCGACGCCTGCGTCTGCTGCAGCATCACCTCGCTCACCAGCACGCGCCAGCGATCGCGGGTCTCGCGCCACGGCAGCGGGCGCAGCGCGCCCTCGCCCCAGGCGAGGATCGGGTCGGTCAGTCCCTCCACACGGCGTCGACGTCGTACGGCCGGTCGCGCGGCGGCGCGGCGGCGCGGCGCCAGACCAGCACCTTGCGGCGGAAGGAGCAGACCTCCCGGCCGTCCTGGTTGAACGCGCGGGTCTCGACGGTCACCACGCCGCGGTCCGGCTTCGACGACGAGGGCGCGACCGCGAGCACCTTGGTCTCGGCGTGGATCGTGTCGCCATGGTGCGTGGGGTGCAGATGCTTCAGGGACTCGACCTCCAGGTTGGCGATCGCGGCGCCGCTCACGTCGGGCACGCTCATGCCGAGCACCACGGAGTACACGAGGTTGCCCACCACGACGTTGCGACCCTGGGGCGAGCGCGCCGCGTACCAGTCGTTGGTGTGCAGCGGGTGATGATTCATCGTGATCATGCAGAAGAGGTGGTCGTCGGCCTCCGTGATCGTCTTGCCGGGCCAGTGCCGGTAGACGTCGCCGACGACGAAGTCCTCGAGGTGCCGGCCGAACGGTCGCTCGTGCACGGTCACGTCACGTCACGCTAGTCGTCGCGTCGCCGATCGCGATCCGGGCGCTGGAGCTCGTCGGTGTCGCCGAGGCCGTAGCGCGGGTCGTACTTGGGCAGCGCCATCTCGCGCGTGCGGTCGGTGGTGACGTTGCGCTCCACCCACTCGACGCGGCTCGTGCGCTGCGCGTTGGCCGCGGTCGCGTAGCGCTGCAGCGGCTTGAGCTCGCGGGCGGCGGCGAGCGCCCACGGCCCGACTCGCAGGCTGAGGTACGCGACCGCGCCGACGAGCGTCGGCAGCCAGTACTGGATGAGGCGGTAGCTCAGCACGGCGACGGTCGCCGTGCTGGTCGCGAGGCCGAAGCCCACGAGTGTCGGGATGTACACGCCCTCCACGATCCCGAGTCCGCCCGGCGTGATGGGGATCGAGGCGAAGACGTTGGCGAGGCCGAACGCGATGACGAGCCCGTCGAGGCTCACCTCGCCCCCGAACGCACGGATGAACACCCAGAGCGCCGCCATGTCGAGCACCCAATTGGCCGTCGCCAGCACGACGACCCGCCGCAGCAGGCCGGGCTCCGCGGCGAGGCCGCGCAGGCGGTCCCAGAGGTGCGCCGCCACCTCGCTGGCGCGGTCGGGGTCGCGGCGCAGCGCGCGGGCCGTGCGGCGCATGATCCGCTCTGCGCGCCGCTCGTGGTCCACGAGGCCGAGCACCACGACGCCCGCGAACAGCATGATCACGACGCCGGCGAGCGCGGCCGCGCCGTAGAGCGCGTTGACGCCGCGGATCGGGATCGACACGACGAGGCCGACCCACAGCAGCACGTTGAGCACCACGGCCGAGCCGACCCCCGCCGTCGCGAGCGCGAAGCCAGCGTCGCGGCCGGGGATGCCCGCGAGCGTGACGAGCCGGAAGCCGAGGGCCGTGCTGGCCGCCGAGCCGCCCGGCACCACGCTGCCGAGCGCGCGGGTGCTCAGCTGGATGCGAAAGAGCGTGGGAATCGAGAGCCGCCGCGATTCGGGGCCGAGCGCCGCGTGGGTGAGCAACGAGTAGAACCACAGCGCGGCGAACTCGAGCGCCGTCCCCAGCAGGAGCATCGACCGGTCCACCCGGCGCAGCTCGTCGATCGCGTCGCCGAATCCCGGCACCAGCGGCACGACGAAGAACCAGAAGACGAGCGCGAACACGCTCCAGCGCAGCCAGGCGACGGTCCGGCGCACTCCACCGGCGCGCCGCTGGGGGGCGGCGTTCATGCGGTCCAGCGTACGGCTCGGTGGATGACGGGTCGCGGCACGTCGGTATGGTCGTGGACGTGGCGCACGCACCGACGGCCGCCGACGTCACGACCGCCGCGCGCGTGGTCGAGCGCGCCGACGCGATCGTGCGCGCGGGCGTGCGCTCGCGCGCCGCGCACGGCGGGCCCGACGCCCGACAGCTCCTCGCGTACGACGTCGCGCACGCCGCGGCAGCGGTGGCGACCGCGCGCGCGATGCTCGACTACGGGGCGCGGGGCGACGTGGAGGCGCGCCTCACGTGCGCCTTCGTCGCCGACATGGTGCACGACGTCGTCGGGCGACTGATCGGGCGCGAGGCCGCGTGGGGCGCCGATCCCGCGACGCTGGCCGACGCGCACGACTTCGTCGCGGCCCACCGCGATCCGGCCGCGCTCGGCTCACTCGCGGAGGCGGCGGGACCGCTGCACCTCGCGCCGGAGTTCGAGATGGTGCGCGACTCCTTCCGCGCGTTCGCGGGCAAGGTCATCGCGCCGCACGCCGAGCGCGTGCACCGGCACAACGAGGACGTCCCCGAGCAGGTGATCGCCGGCCTCGCCGCGCTCGGCGCGTTCGGCCTGTCGATCCCGGTCGAGTACGGCGGCTACAGCGAGGGCGGCGACGGGGAGTACATGGCGTCCTGCGTCGCCACCGAGGAGCTCTCGCGCGCGTCGCTCGGCATCGGCGGCTCGCTCATCACGCGGCCCGAGATCCTCACGCGCGCCCTCGTGCGCGGCGGCACGGAGCCACAGAAGCGCTCGTGGCTCCCCCGCCTCGCGACCGCGGAGGTCATGGCGGCGGTGGCCGTCACCGAGCCGGACTACGGCAGCGACGTGGCGTCGCTCACGACGTCAGCGGTGCGCGCCGAGCGCGACGGCGTGCCGGGCTGGTCGATCACGGGCGTCAAGACGTGGTGCACGTTCGCCGCGCGCGCCGACGTGCTCATGCTGCTCGCGCGCACCGACCCCGACCGCGCCAAGGGCCACCGCGGCCTCAGCGTCTTCATCGTGCCCAAGCCGCGCGGCGGGGCGCACGGCTTCGCGTTCACGCAGCCGGGTGGCGGCCGCATGGAGGGACGCCCGATCGACACGATCGGCTATCGGGGGATGCACAGCTACGAGATCGCGCTCGACTCGTGGTGGGTGCCCGCCGACCACCTCATCGGCGGCGACGAAGGCCTGGGCCGCGGCTTCTACCTGCAGATGGAGGGCTTCGAGAACGGGCGGCTGCAGACCGCGGCGCGCGCCGTCGGCCTCATGCAGGCCGCGTACGAGGCGGCGCTCGACCACGCGCGCAACCGCGTCGTGTTCGGCTCGCCGATCCTCGACTACGAGCTCACCCGGGTGAAGCTCGGGCGCATGGCGGCGATCATCCAGGGCTCGCGCCAGTTCGCGTACGCGGTCGCGACGCTGATGGGCAAGGGCGAGGGCGCGATGGAGGCCAGCATGGTCAAGGCCTACGTCTGCAAGGCCGCCGAATGGGTCACGCGCGAGGCCCTGCAGATCCACGGCGGCTACGGCTACGCCGAGGAGTACCCCGTGAGCCGGCTGTGGGTCGACGCGCGCGTGCTCTCGATCTTCGAGGGCGCGGACGAGACGCTGTGCCTCAAGGTCATCGCGCGCCGCCTCGTGGAACGGGGCGCCTGACCGCGCCCGGTCGAGCGTGGCGCCCGACCGCTCCGCGCCTCGGAGCGATTAGTTCGAGCCCCAGCCCGCGCCGGTGCGCGGGTCCATCATCGCGACGAGGTCGTGCAGGCTCGAGAGCCGCTCGCAGTCGGCGCCGGCGTGGAAGCCGTACGGGTCGTACAGCATCGGCACCATCCCCGCGTTGCGGGCGCCGCCGACGTCGTTGACGTACGAGTCGCCCACGTACGCGATGCGCGAGGGCTCCACGCCCATCGCGCGGATCGCATCGGCGAACACGCGGGCATCCGGCTTGGCCACGCCGACCACGTGCGAGTCCGTCACGATGACCACGGGCACGCCCGAGCCCTCGCCCACCTGGGCGACGCCCTCGTAGGCCAGGGTCTTCTCGATCTGGCCGGAGGCGTTGGACACGATGCCGATGCGCACGCCCTCGAGGTGCAGGCGCCACAGCGCCGAGACGGACTCCACGAGCACGAACTTCCAGAGGAACGCGGAGAAGACGCGCGCGAGCGCGCGAGCGGCCTCGTCGCGCCGCTCCTCGGGCACGCCGGCCTCCCGCGCGTAGGCGAGGCGGTACGGGCGCCACGAGATGCGCTCGATCGACGCGGCGTCGTGCTCGCGCGTCGAGGCATCGATGGCCGCCATGCCGGCATAGTGCGCGCGCACGAGCCTCGCGACGCTGCTCGTGCCGCCGTGCGGCTCGAGCACCATCCCCGTCGTCACGGGGTCGGGGACGACGAAGATCCCGCCGGCGTCGAAGAGCAGCGCGTCGAAGCGGGCGGTCACCGGCGCTCGCGCCCGCCGAGCCGTGGCGCCACGGTCACGAGCGGCGCAGACCGGCGCGCTCGCCGCGAGAGATGAACTTGAGCGCCATCTTGCGGCTCGCCTCGTCGATCATCTCGTTGCCGAACATCACGGCACCCTTGCCCTCGCCCTCGGTCGCCTCGCGGTAGGCGTCGAGGATCGCCCAGGCCTTGTCGAACTGCTCCTGGGTCGGGGAGAACACCTCGTTGAGCACCGTCACCTGGTCGGGATGCAGGGCCCACTTGCCGTCGAAGCCGAGCGTTCGCGTGCGCTGGCAGTAGGCGCGGAACCCCTCGGTGTCACGGATGTAGAGGTACGGGCCGTCGATCACCTGCAGTCCGTGGGCGCGACCCGCCATCAGGATCTTGCTGAAGACGTAATGGAAGTGGTCGCCCGGGTACTCCGGGATCGCGACGCCGCCCGTGAGCACCGGCATCTCCATGCTCGCCGCGAAGTCCGCGGGGCCGAAGATGATGGTCTCGAGGCGCGGGCTCGCCGCACAGATCTCCTCGACGGCGATGAGTCCGCGCGCGGTCTCGATCTGGGCCTCGATGCCGACGTGCCCCACCGGCAGGCCGTGGGCGATCTCGATCTGTCGCAGCAGCATGTCGGTCGCCACGATCTGCGCCGCCGACTCGACCTTGGGCAGCATGATCGCGTCGAGACGCGCGCCCGCGCCGCCGACCACCTCGATGAGGTCGTAGGCGGTCCACTTGGTGCTCCAGTCGTTGACGCACACGCACGTGACCTTGTCGCCCCAGTCGAGGCCGCGGATGGCGGCCGCGACGCGGGCGCGGGAGGACTCCTTCTCCTTCGGCGCGCACGCGTCCTCGAGGTCGAGGAACACCATGTCGGCGGGGATGGTCGGCCCCTTCGCGATCATCTTGTCCGACGAGCCGGGGATCGAGAGGCACGAGCGGCGCGGCAGGTCGCGCGACCGTGCGGACATGCGTCTCAGGCTACCGAGCACGTCCGCGTCGCCCCCGCGCGCCGAGGATTGCTACCGTTTCCGACGTGACGACGCCCTCGCTCGACACCGTCACCACGCCGCTCAGCGGCGCACCTCGCCCGCTGCGAGAGTGGCTCACGACGTTCCACGTGGTCGCCGTCGCGCTCGACCCCTACACGCGAGAGAGCGCGTGGATCCTGCCGACCGCGGTGCGTGTGCTGCGCCAGTTCGCCGGCGCCTCCGTGCGCACCACGATCGTGATGACCTCCGACGCGGTCGACGCGCGCGCCTTCCTCGGCCCGCACGTCGACGAGTTCCTCGTCTTCGCCGACCCGGGCCGCGAGCTCGTGCGCACCCTCGGGCTCGGCGAACTGCCCGCCCTCGTGTACCTGCAGTCCGACGGCACGGTGCCGGCGCGGGCCGAGGGGTGGAACCCCGCGGAGTGGAAGCGCGTGGCGGCCCACGTCGCCAAGGTCGTGTCGTGGAAGGTGCCGACGATCCCCGCGCCCGGCGACCCCGGCTCCTTCCGCGGCTCGCCGGCGCTCGCCGCCTCGTGAGCCGCCCCGAGCGCGACCCCTTCGTCCACGTCGACCTGCTCCCCCTCGGGGAGGATGCGACCCCGTACCGGCTCGTCACCCGCGAGGGCATCGACGTCGTCGACACCCCGCTCGGCGAGTTCGTCCGCGTCGCGCCGGCCACGATCACCCGCCTCACCGCGGAGGCGATGCGCGACATCGCGCACTTCCTGCGCCCCGGCCACCTCGCGCAGCTCGCGGCGATCCTGCGGGATCCCGAGGCGAGCGACAACGACCGGTTCGTCGCCCTCGACCTGCTGAAGAACGCGGCGATCTCAGCCGGTGGCGTGCTGCCGATGTGCCAAGACACGGGCACCGCGATCGTCAAGGCCGCCAAGGGCCAGCGGGTCTGGACCGGGGGCGACGATGCGGCGGCGATCGCGCGGGGCGTGTACGACACGTACCTCACGTCCAGCCTGCGCTACAGCCAGCTGGCACCGCTCTCGACCTACGAGGAGGTCAACACCGACACCAACCTCCCGGCGGAGATCAAGGTCGCCGCCACGGACGGCGAGGCGTACAAGTTCCTCTTCCTCGCCAAGGGGGGCGGCTCGGCCAACAAGAGCTACCTCTTCCAGGAGTCCAAGGCACTGCTCAACGAGCGCGCCCTGCTGCCATGGCTCTTCGACAAGATGAAGACCCTCGGCACCGCGGCGTGCCCGCCGTATCACCTCGCCGTCGTGATCGGCGGCACCTCGGCCGAGTTCGCCGTCGAGACGGCCAAGCTCGCGAGCGCCCGCTACCTCGACTCGCTGCCGACCTCGGGCTCGCGCGCCGGCCACGGCTTCCGCGACGTGGAGCTGGAGGCCAAGGTGCTCGCGCTCTCGCGCGAGACGGGCATCGGCGCGCAGTTCGGCGGCAAGTACTTCTGCCACGACGTGCGGGTGGTGCGCCTCCCTCGGCACGGGGCGAGCCTCCCCGTCGCGATGGCGGTGTCGTGCGCGGCCGACCGCCAGGCGCTGGGCAAGATCACGCGCGACGGCGCGTGGCTCGAGCAGCTCGAGACAGACCCCGCGCGGTTCCTCCCCGACGTCGACGAGGCGGCGCTCTCCCCCGACGTGGTGCGCATCGACCTCGACCGGCCGATGGCCGAGATCCGCGCCGAGCTCTCGCGCCACCCGGTGCGCACGCGCGTCTCGCTCACCGGCGAGATGGTCGTGGCGCGCGACATCGCGCACGCGAAGCTCAAGGAGCGCCTCGACCGCGGGGAGGGCCTGCCGGGATACATGCGCGAGCGCTGCGTCTACTACGCGGGTCCGGCCAAGACGCCGGCGGGCATGGCGTCCGGCGCGTTCGGCCCGACGACCGCGGGTCGCATGGACTCCTACGTCGAGGAGTTCCAGCGCGCGGGCGGCAGCCTCGTGATGTTGGCGAAGGGCAACCGCTCTCGCCTCGTCACCGAGTCGTGCAGGCGCCACGGCGGCTTCTACCTCGGCTCCATCGGCGGCCCGGCCGCGCGCCTCGCACAGGACTGCATCACCGCCGTCGAGCCGCTCGAGTATCCCGAGCTCGGCATGGAGGCCGTCTGGCGCATCCGGGTGCGCGACTTCCCCGCGTTCATCGTCGTGGACGACAAGGGCAACGACTTCTTCGACATGGTCGAGTCGACCCGTGCCACGAGCATCGACGTCCGCCGCTGAGGCGACCGCCACCCGCGCGCTGAGCGCGCTCGAGCTGGGTCGCGTGGCGTGCGCGCTGTCCGCGTGGCGCGGCGCTCCCGGGCGGTGCCAGTGGTGCGACGGCGAGATCCCGCCGGGCAGGCGCCGCACCTGGTGCGACGCGGCGTGCGGCCGCGCCTGGCAGCGCAACCACGTCTGGCGCTTCGCGCGCTCGGCGGCGCGGCGCCGCGCGAGGTACCGATGCGAGCGCCCGGGGTGCGACGCCGAGCGCCGCGACTGCGAGGTCAACCATCGCACGCCCCGCGACGGCGCCGGCTACGGCGTCGGCTGCCACCACCACCTCGCGCCGGGTGCCGACGGCACGGGCGGCCTCGAGGTGCTGTGCCGCGCGCACCACGCGGAGGTGACGGCGGCCCAGGCGCGTGCGCGCGCCGAGGCCCGACGCGCGGCCGCCGCACTCGCGGCCGACGTGCCGCCCGAGGTCTCGCCCTAGGGCGCCGGCGCCGCCGTCGTCGAGGTGGCCGCGCGGATCCCCGAGTCGTCGCGGAAGCGCGAGTCGAGGCACTCCCCGGGTCGGAACGGCGCGACGTCGAGTGCCCGCGCGACGGCGATGGCGAAGACGCTGCGTCCCTTGTCCGTCAGGTGCACGCCGTCCGCGGTGAGCACGCCCTTGGTGCGGGCGACCGCGGCCCAGTCGAGCAGCGACACGTGGTCGTGGGCGGCGGCGACGTCGCGGATCGCGCGGTTGACCTCGCGCTGCGCGGGACGGAATTCGGCGGTGGTGAGCAGCAGCGTCGGGCGCGGCGCGAGGCGCTCGACGATCTCCGCGAGCCGCGCGCGATACGACGCGGGATTGCCCTCGTAGTTGGTGCCGAGGAAGACGACGGCCGCGTCCCAGCCGCCCTCGGCGCGCAGCCGCACGTCGAGCACCTCGAGGCCGAAGCCGACGAACCGACCGGGCTCCGCCTCCACCGCCACCTGCCAGCCGAGGGGCACGAGGGCGTTGCAGGTCTCGTTGCCGTAGCGCTTGGCGGTCGACGCCATGATCGAGTCGCCGATCATCAGCAGCCGGTGGCCCTCGGCGCGCGGGCCGATGGTGCCTCCCTCCGGCTCCGGGATCTCGAGCTCGAGCTCGGGCGGCAGCGTGATGTCGGAGCCGAAGTCGTAGCCCGGGATGCGGCCCACGCCGTCGAGCACGCCGTCCGCGTCGCCGCCCGTCCCCGCGGCGCACCCCGCGAGCAGCGTCGCGCAGGCGATCGCGACGGCCGCGCGGGTCCCGGCGCCGCCGGCCAGCAGCGGGGCGCGCCTCACGCGGCGGGGGTGACGTCCACGAGGACGTCGTTGAAGCACGCGCCTCCGGCGAGGTCGTTGACGTCGTCGGGCACGAAGACGTTGGCCGTCGCGCCCTGGTCGAGGCTGCGCATCCAGAGCCCCTTGGGGATCGCGCAGACCCCGTCGCGCAGCGC
>CAXRBC010000191.1:0-22576 GCA_964228515.1 Ilumatobacteraceae bacterium | reverse complement strand
CGGCCCGCGCGCCGCCCGCGACGTGACCGCGTGGGCATCGGGCCTCGAGACGAGCGGCGACGCGGCGCGCGGGCGGCGCGCCATGATCCGCGTGGTGATCGGGTGTGCGATCGCGCTGGGCGCCGTGCAGGTCGCGAGCGCGGCCGTGATCGTCTGGGCCGCGCTGCGCTGAGGCGCGGCGTAGCGTGAGTGCGGTGCGCTACGTGATCTTCGTGATCGACCGTGCACGGGGCGCGGGGACCGCGGGTGGCACGGGGACCGCGGGGCGCGACGAGATGGACGCCATCGACGCGTTCAACGACCGCCTCCGCGACGGCGGCCACTGGATCCTCGCCGCGGGCATCGGCGGGCCCTCGACGGCCACGCTGATCGACCGCCGTGCGGGGCACGCCGCGGGTGAGGGGGCCACCGCCGGCGCGGGGCACGCCGCGGGGTCGGCGGGGACCTCACTGCAGGACGGGCCCGACGCCTACAGCGGCTTCTGGATCATCGAGGCCGCGACGCCCGAGATCGCGCGCGAGCTCGCCGAGGCGGGGTCGGCGGCGTGCAACCGGCGCGTGGAACTGCGACCGTTCCTCCGGTGAGCGTCGGCGCACGAGTCGCGATCGTCGCCGCGCTGGCGACCCTGGCGTCGAGCGTCACGGACGCGGCACACACGACCGCCGCGGCGAGCTCCGTCGGCACGGCGAGCACGGCGAACACGACGGCCGCGCCGCGCGTCGCCGGCACCGCGTGCGCGAAGCTCGGCCTGCGCAGGACGGTGAAGGGCGTCTCGTACGTGTGCACCCGCACGGGCAGCGGGTCGAGCGCGCGGCTGCGCTGGACGGCCGGCGCCGCGACGACGAAGTCGACGACGACCACGACATTGCCCGCCCCCACGCTGCCCGCCCTCGCGTCAGGCGACCGCGAGGCCTGCCGCCTGCGCGACCAGAGCGCCGAGCGCGCGCGGCGTCGCCCCGCCGACGTCGGCCTCGTCGTCGGCTTCCCCCGCATCGAGACCAACTTCCCTCCCGCCGGCCGCCTCGGCGTCGCGCTCATCCCGATCGACTTCGCCGACCTGCCCGGCGAGGCCGACCCCGTGGGCCGCGTGCAGACGCAGATGACGCGATTCTCCGACTGGTGGGACATGGTGTCGGAGGGCCGCGTCGGCTTCGACTGGCGCGTGCACCGCACGTGGGTGCGCGTGCCCGGCAGCGCGGCCGACTACGCGCTCAACCGCTCGCGCAGCGACGACAACCGCCTCGCCCGCGCCGCCTTCGCCGCCGCCGACCCGGTGTTCGACTTCACAGGGATCACGTCGGTGCACTTCCTCCTGCCCAAGGCGCAGACCTTCATGGCCGAGAGCGTGCAGGGCTTCCTCCACAGCGAGTTCGGCCAGAGCGACGGCGGCTACCGCACCGCCGAGGGCCGCATCGTCAACTACACGGTCGTCGGCACCTACTTCGACCAGCAGTACCGCACGTACTGGTCGTACTGGGCGCACGAGACGGGCCACATGTTCCCGCTCCCCGACCTCTACGACCACCGCGGCCAGTGGTGGAACGGCACGATCCTGCCCATCCCCATCGGCCCCTTCAGCGGCTACGACATGATGTCCAGCCAGGACGGCCCCTCGCGCACCCTCAGCGCGTGGCTGCGATGGATCATGGCCTGGCTCTCCGACGCGCAGGTGTGGTGCAATGCGCCGGCCGCGATCGCGGCCGGCGGCCCCGTGGAGCTCTCGCTCGCGCCGATCGACTCCCGCACCGGCACCCCGCGATACAAGGCCGCGATGATCCCGATCTCGTCGTCGCGCCTGCTCGTCGTCGAGTCGCGCCGCACGCACCTCGACTTCGACTGCCCGCGCGTGACGCGCAACGGCGTGATCGTCTACACCGTGACGACCACGACGGGCCACGGCGAGGGCATCCAGGCGCTCGTCGCGCCGACCGGACGCGGGCTCGTCTACGTCACGGACTGCAACTCGCCGCAGCAGCTCGACGCCGTGCTGGGCGTGGGCGACAGCGTGACGGCCGAGGGCATCACGGTGCGGGTCACCGCCTCGGGCGCCTGGGACACGGTGCGCATCTCCGCGGCGGGCTGACCCGCACGGGTCGCCGGCTCGGGCGTGGCCGCGATCGCGAGCAGTCATCCGCGCACGCGAGGACGGCCGTCGGCGGGTGCGCACGGGGCCGCGGGATAGACAGGGCGCGTGAGCGGGCCGGCGCAGCGCGACGGCGCGGCCGGACGGGTGAGCGGCGGGGCGGCGCCACACGGCGCCTTCGACCGCGTGCTCGGCCTGTGGCACGTGACCGCGGCCGGCGTGGCCGTGATCATCGGCGCCGGCATCTTCGTGCTCCTCGGCGAGGCCACGCGCAAGGCGGGCGGCCTCGTGTGGCTGGGCTTCATCGTCGCGGCGACCCTCAGCGCGCTCACCGCGCTCTCCTACATGGAGCTCGCGTCGATGTACCCGAAGGCGAGCTCGGAGCACGAGTTCACGCGGCACGCGTTCCCGGCGCCCGTGCCGTTCCTCACCGGGTGGTCGATGACGATCGCGCTGGTGGTGGCGTCGGCGACGGTGGCGCTGGGATTCGCCCGGTATCTCGGGGAGTTCGTCGACGTCGACGTGCGGCTCTCGGCGATCGCCCTCGTGCTCGTCATGGCCGTCGTCTCCGCCACCGGCATGGAGCGGGCGTCGTGGCTCATCACCGGTCTCGGCGTCGTCGAGGCGGGCACGCTCGTCGCCGCGATCGTGGCGGGCGCGCCGCATCTCGGCGACCACTCGCTCCTCGCGGGTCCCGCGGCGGCGGGCGGCGCCGGCGCGGCCGCGGGCGTCTCGGGCGCGGCCCCGAGCGCCGTCGGCGGCGTGCTCGCCGCGGCGGCGCTCGCATTCTTCGCCTTCATCGGCTTCGACGAGGTGATCACGCTCGCGGAGGAGACGCACGACGCGCACCGCACGGTGCCGCGGGCGCTCATGGCGGCGCTCGCGATCTCGACGCTGCTGTACGTGGGGGTGGCGATCGCGGGCGTGTCGGTGCTCGGCGCCGACGGGCTCGCGGCGTCGGAGCGCCCGCTCGCCGACCTGATGTCAGTGGCCGTCGGCGGCGACTGGGCGCGGGCCGCGGCGGGCGCCGCGCTGCTGAGCACCGCGTCGACCGTGCTGCTCGTGCTGACGGCGGCCTCCCGGATGATGTACGGCATGGCCGCGACGGGCGACCTGCCCGACGTGCTGGCGCGCGTGCAGCGCCGTCGCGTGCCGGGGCCGGCACTCGCCGCGACCGCCGTGGTCGCCGCCGCGCTCGTGGCGGTGCGGGACCTCGCCTGGCTCGCCGCGGCGACGGACGCCCTCGTGTACGTGACCTTCATCGCGACGAACCTCTCGGTGATCGTGCTGCGCTTCCGCGAGCCGGCGACGGTGCGGCACTTCCGCGTGCCGGGCGCCGTGCGCGGCGTGCCCGTGGTGCCCGCGGCGGCCGTGGTGGTCGTGATCGTGGTGGCGGTGCGGCTCGAGCGCGGCGCGCTCGTGGCGGCGGCGGGGATCGTGGGGTTGGGAGCCGCGGCGTGGGCGCTCAGTGCGCGCCGACGACCACGACCGGACACTGCGCGTGGTTGACCACCTGGGTCGCCACCGAGCCGAGGAGTACGCCGAGGAATCCGCCGTGACCTCGGCGGCCCACGACGAGCAGGTCGGCGCCGCGCGATGCGCTCAGCAGCGACTGCGCGGTCGGGCCGCGGGTGACGATCTGATTGACGACCGTCTTGCCCCGGTCGGCGTCGACCTTGCGCATCACCTCCTTGAGCACGCGCTCGGCGCTGGCCTCGAGGTCGGCGTTGGTCGGCAGCGTGCCGAGCGCGACCGGGTCGAGGATCGGGGGGTAGTCCCACACGTGGATGACGTCGACGGTCGCGCCGCGCAGACCGCCCTCCCGTAGGGCCCACCGCACCGCGGAGAGGGAATTCTCCGATCCGTCCGTCCCGACGATGATGCGGTGGGCCCCTTGGGTGATCACGCCACGGAGCCAAGCGTGCCGCGCGCGCACCGCCGACCTACGCGTATCCCGATCGACGAGGATGCGCGTCACGACCCGGGGTCGCACCGCGGTCGCGCACCGCGTCGCACCCGTAGCGTGCGCCGCATGACCGATCAGATGACCGACCTGCAGCTGCGCACCGTCGACGACGTGCGCCGCCGCGGCACGGACGGCACCGTGGAGAACTCGCCCGCACTCTGGAGCGGCCAGCTGCGCATGCCCACGGCCGCGGACCACAAGTACACGCGCGGCCACGTCGTCGTCTCCGGCGGGTGGCCCCTCACCGGGGCGGCGCGGCTCGCGGCGCGCGCCGCCGCCCGTGCGGGCGCCGGCATCGTGACCGTCGCCGCGCCGCCCCGGGCCTGGGCCGTCTACTCCCGCTCGCTCGAGTCGGCCCTCGTGCGCCCCGTGCGCACCCGCGCCGCGTGGCGCGACCTGCTCGAGGACCCGCGGGTGACGGGCGTGGTCATCGGCCCGGGCGCCGGCGCCACGCGGCGCACCCACACCCGCGTGCGCGACACCCTGTCGGTGCGCCACCACCTGCCCGTCGTGCTCGACGCCGACGCGCTCAACGTCTTCGGCGGCGACCCCCACGGCCTCGCGCGCGCCGTGCACGGCGCCGGATCGTGGTGCGTGCTGACGCCGCACCACGGCGAGTTCGTCCGCGTCTTCGGCGAGGACCTCGGCGCGCGCGAGGCCGCCGCCCTGACCCACGCCGTCGTGGTGCACAAGGGCGCGCACACGCGCGTCGCCGCGCCCGACGGCCGCTGCTGCGAGATGGCGTACGCGTCGCACTGGCTCGCCACCGCCGGCACAGGCGACGTGCTGTCGGGACTGATCGCCGGGCTCATGGCGCAGGGCATCACGCCGTACGAGGCGGCGTCGGCCGCGGTGTGGATCCACGCCGAGGCGGCGCGGCGCATCGGGCGCGGGCTCGTGGCGAGCGACCTGCCCGACGAGCTCCCCGTCGCTATCGACGTCGCGCTCGGCGTCGCCGCCTCGGGCGACGGCGAGGGCGTCTACATCAGGTAGCTGCGTCGCCGCGGGCGACGCGGCAACCGGGAGATGCCTCGCCGCGCGCGGCGCGACGACCGGGCCGCAGGTGAGGACGTCGCGGCGGTCGAAGGCCAGCACCGCCGCGACCATCAGCGCGGCGGCGAAGCCCAGGGCGATCGCG
Source organism: Ilumatobacteraceae bacterium (assembly GCA_964228515.1). Classification (GTDB taxonomy): domain Bacteria; phylum Actinomycetota; class Acidimicrobiia; order Acidimicrobiales; family Ilumatobacteraceae; genus CAXRBC01. The sequence goes on along the minus strand of CAXRBC010000191.1, from coordinate 17,389 downwards.
CTCTGCCCCACGTGCAGCCCGTCCTTGAGCGACTCGACGCCCACCGTCCACTGCATGGGGTTGTAGGGGTTCATCGCGTCCATCGCGTCGACGAGCGGCGCGAGCGAGTACACGACGAACGCCGCGATCGCGACCGCGAGTGCCACGCCGAGGGCCATCGAGCGCCGACCGCTCAGCGCGCCGACGAGCACGGCCACGGCGCCGAACGCCAGGCCCGCGAGCGCGGTGGCCCACGAGGCGGCGGCGAGGCGCGCCATCGGCACCGACATGTCGACCACCATCGAGCCGATCCCGAGCGTCACCCCGAGCACGAGCCCGAGGCCGAGTACCACGGCGACCATGGCCGCGAGGCGCGTGACGACGAAACGGATGCGCGAGATCGGGAGCGTGAGCAGCACGTCGGCCGTGCCGGCCTCGACCTCGTCCGTCGCGATGCGCGCACCCCACGTGACGCCCACGGCGATGAAGATCAGCGGCAGCGTGGCCGAGAAGAGCTCGGTCGAGAGGTAGCCGATCGCGGTGCCGTACTCCTCCATGCGGAACATCTTGCGAAACACCTCGGGGAAGGCCTCCGCGAGGTCGCTCATGCCCGACGTGGCGTCGCGCACCGTCGGGTAGACGGACAGCTGCACCGCGATGAGCGCGACGACGCCGGTGACCCAGCCGGCGATGCCGCGGACGTGGTCGCGGAAGGTCTTGGCGAGCAGCGGGAGCAGCACGGTGGGGTGGCTCAGCGCGGGGCGGGCGGCGGGGCCGGGGGGCCGGCGGGCGCGGCTGGCGGGCCGTCGATGATGCGCTGGAAGATGTCGTCGAGGCTCGGGGCGTGCGCGTGCACGCCCACGACCCCGCGCGCCACCGCCTCGCGCAGCAGCGCGGTCTCCGGCCCCACCACGCTGCACGACAGCGTGCGGCGCGAGACGTGCACGTCGCTCACGCCGTCGAGCGCGCGGAAGGGCTCGGGGTCGACCGAGGAGGGGAACTCGAGGTCGATCGTGCGGCGGAATCGCGACTTGAGCATCGCCACGTCGTCGACCACCGCGAGGCATCCCTCGCGCATCACGGCGACGCGGTCGGCCAGCCGCTCGACCTCGGCGAGGATGTGCGACGAGAGCAGGATCGTGGCGCCGCGCAGGCGCGTCTCGTCGACCAAGGACTCGAACTCCCGCTGCACGATCGGGTCCAGCCCCGACGTCGGCTCGTCGAGCAGCAGCAGGTCGGGCGCGTGCATGAATGCCTGCACCACCGCGACCTTCTGCCGCGTGCCGCGCGAGAGGTCGCCGATGCGCCGCGTGGGGTCCAGCCCGAAGCGCTCGCAGAGCGAGGCGATCGACGACCGCAGGTCCATGCGCCGCAGCGCGGCGACGAAGCGCAGGTACTGCCAGACCGTCTGCTGGTCGTAGAGGGCGAGGTCGCCCGGCAGGTAGCCGATGCGCGATCGCAGGGTGGGCCCGGCGTCGGCGACGTCGCGGCCGAAGATCGTGATGCGCCCGCGCGTGACGTGCAGCAGGCCGAGCATCAGGCGCAGCAGCGTGGTCTTGCCCGAGCCGTTGGGCCCCAGCAGGCCGAGGATCTCGCCCTCGCGCACGTCGAACGTCACGTCGGCGACCCCGATGTCGTGGCCGTAGCGCTTGGTAACGCCGTGGACCTCGACGATCGGCGGCGCGACGACGGCCGCGCCGCCCGCGCGGTGCGCCGCATCAGACACGCATGCACCATCCCGCGTACCAGCGGCGCGCCATCTCGAGGATCTCGGGCTCGCTCAGGGCGGACAGGTCGCCCTCGATCTCGCCGATCACCCGCCGCGCCACCGCGTGGTGGTGGCGTGCCACGTGGGTCGCGAAGGCCCGCGCGATGTTGGACCGCCCGTGACCGTGGCCGACGAGCAGGATGCGCTCGGCGTCACCCAGGCGCTCCATCACCGCGTCGAAGTACCGGGGGTCGTCGCGGTCGCGATGGTGCCCGTGGTGGAACTGCCCCGTGCGGTTGTGCCTGTGGGGGCGGTGCGGGTCGGGGGCGGCGACGTGCTCGGGGTGCGTGGGGTGCGCGTGCTCGCCGTCGCGCTCGGGCAGGCCGTGCCAGATCCGCGCACCGTCCTGGGTCAGCACCACCACGTCGACGGCGTGCGCGGGCGCGGCCACCCCGTCAGGCATGCGCGGGCACCTCGCGGTGCTGGATCACGTACGCCCGCGTGTCGACCACGTCGCCGTAGCTCGGGATCTCGGTGCGCCACCCGAGGCGCTGCTGCACGAGGCGGCGCAGCGACGACGAGGCCTCGGGCTCGCCGTGCACCACGTAGGTGCGCACCGGAGGGTGCGACATGCGCGCCATCCAGCCCACGAGCTCCTCGGCGTCCGCGTGCGCGGAGAGGGTCTGCAAGTGTTCGATCCGCGCGCGGATGGGCACGTCGGTGCCGTAGATGCGCACGTGCGACGCCCCGCCGACGATCGCATGCCCGCGGGTGCCGACGGCCTGGTGCCCGACGAAGAGCACCGTGTGACGCGGGTCGGGCGCGAGCTGCATGAGGTGGTGCAGCACGCGGCCTCCCGTCGCCATGCCGCTCGCCGAGATCACGATCTTGGGCGCCTCGTCGCGGGTCAGCGACTTGGACCCGTCCACCGTACGCACGTAGTGCACGCGGCGCGACATGCGCCGGCACTGGCTGGCGCTCAGGCGGTGCTCGTCGCGATACCGGAGGAAGAGGTTGGTCGCATCGGTGGCCATCGGGCTGTTGAGGAAGATCGGCACGTCGGGGATCGCGCCGTCGTCGCGTAGCTCGCCGAGCACGTAGAGCATCTCCTGCGTGCGGCCGACCGCGAATGCCGGGATGAGCAGCGTGCCGCCGCGGTCGATGGTCTCGCGCGTGATGCGGGCGAGCACCTGGCGCCCGTCGTCGGCCGGATGGCAACGGTCGCCGTAGGTCGACTCGACGACCAGCACGTCGCTGCGCAGCGGCGGCGCGGGCGTGCGCATGACGGGGTCGCGTGGTCGGCCCAGGTCGCCGCTGAAGGTGACGCGCACCTCGCCGTCGTCGAGGTGCACCGACGATGCGCCGATGATGTGGCCCGCGTGCGTGTAGGTGACGCGCAGGTCGCGCACGGGCATGAAGGTGGTGAGGAACGGCTGCGGCCGCAGGTGTTCGACCGCCCGCTCCGCGTCCTCCGTCGTGTAGAGCGGCACGGCCGGGTGGTGGCGCGAGGTGCCGTGGCGGTTGGCGTAGTACGCCTCCTCCTCCTGGAGGCGGGCCGCGTCGGGGAGCAGGAGGCGGCACACGTCCGCCGTGCCGGGGGTGCACCAGATCGGCCCGCGGAAGCCGTCGCGTACGAGCGCCGGCAGGAAGCCCGAGTGGTCGACGTGGCCGTGGGTGAGGAGCACCGCGTCGAGGGTGGCGGGATCGACGGGGAAGGGCGCGCGATTGCGCGCGCGCAGCACGCGCTCGCCCTGGAAGAGCCCGCAGTCCACGAGGATCCGTGCCCCGTCGGTCTCGACGATGGCGCGGGAGCCGGTCACGGTGCCGTTGGCACCCCAGAATCCGATGCGCATCGGGTCACCGTAGGCATCGCGCGCCGCGCGCAGGCGCGCGGGACGCGTGATCGGGACGGACGTCGCCACGGAGGTGACGCGCGTCCCGCGCGCTCCCACGCGCGCGGCGCGCGGACGCTCAGCGCACCTGCACGATCGTCACGATCGCCGACGGGATCGACGGACGACCCGCGATGCCGGTGATCGCGGGGATCGAGACGTCCGACTTGTCGGCCGTCCACATGATCTGCACGTCCTCCCCCGCCGCGAGCGTGAGCACGAAGTTCCACGCCGCGACCGCGGAGTCGCCCTTGTCCTGGATGGTGACGCGCGTGTTGGTCCAGGCCTCGTCGGCGCCCGATCGGCGCAGCCAGACGTCGACCGTGGACTTGCCCGCCTGCCCGTTGGCCGCCTTCTGCAGCTGGGCGGAGAACTGCACGTTGTAGACGCCCGCGTACTGGACCGTGACCCGCGAGCCCGCGACGACCGAGGTGCCCACGGCCTCCGCCGTCGTGTTGAGCAGCATCGGCTGGCCCACCTCGACGGTGGTCAGCGACTGGGAGACGGTGTCGTAGAACGAGCCGTAATAGAGACGTGTCGCGTCGGCGCCCGCGGGGCCGGTCGCACCGGTCGGACCCGTGGGGCCGGTCGCGCCGGTCGCACCCGTCGCACCGTCGTGGCCGTGCGGTCCGGCCGGCCCCTGTGGACCCGCGGGCCCGACGGGACCCTGCGGACCGATCGGCCCGATGGCCCCCGCCGGACCCGTGGGGCCGGGCGGACCGGCATACCCGCGCGGGCCGCGCGGGCCGCGCGCGCCCGCGCCATCATCCTGCGCGACCGCGGGCCGCTCCTCGCGCACGACCTCGCGCACCAGCGTCGCGATCGAGGCGACGGCGAGCGCGGCGATGCCGAACGCGACGGTGCGGCGCGTGCGCGCCCGCCGCTCGTGCGCGTCGCGCGCACGCACGGTGGTCAGTGGGGTGAGGCCGCCGCGGCCGGTTCGGCCAGGGGGATGTTCGCGGGCGCGAACGGCCTCCCCGACCGCGGCAGCCTCGTGTGGTCTCTCCGTGCGCCGCGGGGGGTCGCGAGCACGGAGAGGATGGTGGCGAGCGCGAGTGCGGCCGCGGTGGCCCGGTCGCGCACCGCCGCGATGGCGCGGCCGGCGTAGGGCACGCGGGCCTCGACGCCCCCGACGACGGCGTCGGCGCCGAGCACGACGCGCTCGTCGCCGTCGTGGGCGTCGCCGCGAGTCACGTAGACGGGCACGCCGAGACGGTCGCGCCGCACCCCGACGATGCGGTGCGTGACGTAGACGGGCGGGTCGTCGGGTCGGAAGGTGACGACGTCGCCGATGTCGTACTCGAGTCCGCCGTGCTCGGTGAGCCGTATCACGACGACGTCGCCGGCATGGATGCCGGGGGCCATCGCGTTGGACTCCGCGACGAAGAGCTCGCGGCCCAGCACGCGGGCGTGCCCCGACGGCGACAGGCGCGACAGCAGCGCGATGCCCCCGCTCACGGCGGCGGTGCCGCCGATGCCGACCAGCGCGACGCCGCGCAGCAGGCGGCCGATCCGCAGGATCGCCCCCAGGATCGTCATCGCGTCACGCCCCCCGCCGCACGAGGCGGCGCAGCAGGAGCCCCGAGCCGGTGATCAGCACGCCGACCAGGAAGACGACGAGCGGCACGCGATCCTCGCCGGGGAAGAAGTGCGCGACGCCCCACGGCACGAAGACGGTGATGCCGACGAGGCCTGCGGCGGCGACGAGCACGTGGCCGGGCGTCGTGCCCGCGGCCACGCGCAGGGCGGCCATCACGGCGCCGAAGATGGTGGCGAACGCCGGCGACTCCGCCCCGGTGATCGCCGCGCCCGCGAGCATCGTGACGGCGCCGATCGTGGTGGTGACGGCCCCACCGATCGCGAGATCGGAGAAGCCCGCGTACGCGAGCAGGACGCCGCAGATCACGACGACGAGCCCCGTGTTGACCGCCGCGTCCTGCGCGAAGTACGCGACGGCCGGCGGTGCGCTCTGCACGAGCCCGGCGATGCCGATGATCGAGAAGGCGAGCCGGATCGCATCCTCACCCGGCGCCTCGACGAGCAGCACCACCAGCAGGAGCGACGCGGAGGTGACGACGGCGCCGATGAGGCCCGGTCCGGTCCACTCGTCCGCTGCGTACAGCGCGCCGACGATCGCGCCGATGGCGCCGAGCGAGCCGGTGAGCCACGGCACCGGGACGGGCGCGGTGACCGCGAGCCAGACGACGGCCCCGCCGAGGAGCCACACGGCGGTACCTGCCACGCCGGTGCCCCAGACCTCCTGCGCGGCGGCGCCCGTCGCGACGAGGACCGCGCCGAGCCCGGTGATCTCCTGGGCCACGCCGCTGCGCCACCACCACATGACGCCGCTGGCGATCGCCACCCCGACCGCGACGACGAGCACGCGGCGCGGCTCGTCGGCCGCGTCGAGCCACTCGGCCCCGATCACGGAGGCGAACACCCCGACGCAGCCCGTCGCGACGACCCAGAGGAACTCCCTGAGGCGGATCGCGGGGCGATGCCGGTCGTCGCTGATCGCGAGGCCGCCGACGCCGAAGACCGCGGCGGCGAGCCCCGAGATCACGAGCCGGGTGAGGACGGTGAAGTCGGCCCACGAGCGGACGGCGAAGAGGACCAGCCCGACGATGCCGAGCGTGCCGCCGACGTAGCTCAGGGCCTCGGCGATCGCCGACGTGCGTCGCGGACGGCGGACTCCCGCGCCGGAGATGACCGTCACGTCAGCCGACCGATGCGCAGCGCGTGGCGCGCGTGTTGTTGAGGTCGTCGAACAGGGTCTTGTACGCGATGCGCACGTCCGTCTCGACGGGGATCGCCGTGCGGAGCGCGAGATCGAGCCACTCGTCGACGGTGCGACACTCGCCCTCGAAGAGGACGGTGGCATCGCCGAAGGTGCTCGAGCGCGCGTTCATCGCGGTGGCGAGCGCCTGGGCGAGGAACATCGTCGTGCAGTCGCCGCTGCAGTTCGCGCTCGTCATGTAGCGACGGACCGACGCCTCGTTGGTGATCGGGATCGCGGCGAGGGCCGGGTACTGCACCTTCAGCGTCGGGAACGCGGCGACCACCTGGGGCGCCCCCATCTTGTTGCCCCAGTAGCCGATCGTGAGGCCCGGCTGCGGCGGGCAGCCCGTGATCACCAGGGTGTCGTCGACACCGAGGGGCTCGCCGGTGACGCCGTCGAGGAGCTCGGCGACGTTGACCCGCTGGTCGGGGCAGAGCTCCGGCAGCCAAGAGACCTGGTACGCGAGGGAGAGCGGACCGGCCGAGGGCGAGGTCAGGCGCTCACCGTCGACGATGTAGGCCGTGGCGTGCACCGTGTCGACGAGCGTCGCGGAGTCGGGCGGACCCCACGGGAGCTCCTCGGTGTCGGTGTCGGTGCCGTACGCGGTGGTGACCGTCGCCGAGATCGCGATGCTCGTGCCGTCGAGGCCCGAGCTCGAGGTGATCGCCGGCTCGTCGGTCACGATGCACTGCCACAGATAGTTGTCGTCGTCGGGCACCGCGTCGTCGGAGGTCGAGCAGACAGCGCCGGGCGAAGTGACGACCACGTCGGCGAGCGTCGCGTCGCTGAGGATGATGGTGCCGTCGGCGACCATCGAGCCATCGACGATGCGCCAGTTGCCCTGCACCGGCGGCTCCTGTCGTGTCGCGTCGACGGAGTAGTCGAGGAGGAAGGGATCGTTCCCCGCCGCCACGAGGCCGTCGGGGTCGACCGACTTGTCGATGGTCCACTGGTACTCCAGGTCGTAGAGCACGTCGTAGCGGGCGTCGGAGTCGATCGAGATGGTGGGCGGCACCGGCAGGGCCGCGGCGCAGGCGTGCGACAGGTTGTGCGGCGTGGTGAGGTAGGTCTCCGTCACCGGCTCGCCGTCGTCGCGGGTGATCGTGTACTCGAGCCACGCGTACTTGATGGTGCGACCCGGCTCGGTGTAGATCCAGATGAGGTTCGTCCCGGCGTTGCCTTGGTCGTAGTCGTCCGTGCCCTCGTAGCGGCCGAATCCGCCGACCTCCCACTCGATGATGACGGCCGTGATGTCGGCGGTCAGCCGGTAGCGCTCGCGGTCCGAGCCGGTGCCGGTGGTGACGATCTCGTCGGGCACGACGAAGTGCCAGAGGTCTCGGTCCTGCGAGAGGAACGTCTCGGTCGAGCAGTCGTCGGAGCCCTGCGCCTCGTCGGCACTCACACCCGAGGCGTTGGGCACGATCTTGTTGGGGTCGTAGGTCGGCGACGCGTCGGTCGTGGCGGCGAACGCGATCGCGCCGAAGGCGAGCGCCGCGACGAGGTAGGTGCCGATGGAGGGGCGGCGGCGCGGTGCGCCGTCGGGCCGGGGGGTGGAGATGTCGCTCATGGGGGTGGTCCTCTCGGGTCGTGGGGGGTGGGGCGGCGGCCGGGGTCGGGCGTTCGGGGTCAGGCGTTCGGGGTGGGGACGGTCGTCGAGGCGGAGGGCGTCGACGCCGCGGCATCGGGGAAGAGCCCGAGTCGCTCCACGTGGAGCGCGAGTTGCGTGCGGTTGGCCTTGCCAAATCGCTGCAGGAGCTTCGACATGCGATTGCGCACCGACTGCAGGGCGAGGTACACCTCGGCCGCGATCTCTCGGTCGGTGTAGCCGCGGGCGAGCAGCTCGAGCATCTTGCGGTCCGTCGCGTCGAGCCGGTCGAGCGAGACGTGACCGTTCTCCTCCAGCCGGCGCTTCGCGCTCCGGACGGCCGCGGGGTTGATCGTCGCGACGTTGGCGGCCGCATCCAGCACCGCCTGGTGGAGGTCGCGGACGGGGCGGTCCTTGCTCACCACGGCGCTCGCGCCGAGCTCGTAGCTCTCGACCAGCGCAGCGTCGGTCTCGTGGTCGACGAGGGCCACGACCTTGCCCTCGCCATGCACGGCCTTGGCCCTTCTGGCGATCTCGAGGCCGCTCCCCGCCGGGTGCGCGACGTCGATCACCATCACCTCGGGCTTCTGGCGTTCGACGGCCTGGACGAACGACTCGCCGTCGCGCTCGGCGACCAGGACCTTCACCCCCTTCATGGGGGCCATGGCCTTGACCAGCGCCTCGCGCACCATCTCGTGCGGCTCGCAGACTCCGATGGATACCATCTCGTGCTTCCTCCCTGTCTCGTGTGTGTGGAGCGCGCACGGTAGGCAGCGACGTACGTCGCGCGATGCGAACTACAACGCGACGGTACGAACGTAAGTACCCCCGTGTCCCGCGCGCGAGGTGCGCACCGACGAGCCGCGTACCGTCACCGCCCTCACCCACCGAGACACAACGGACATGAAAGGAACGCACGTGGCACTGCAGCTGAAATCACCACTCGACTGGAGCCTCCCGACCTGGACGCGGGAGCGGCCCTTCTGGTGGCCGAGCGCATGGGACGACGTCCTCGAGAGCACCGGCGTGCGCGTCGAGGAGTACGAGGAGGACGACGTCTACGTGATCCGCGCGGAGGTGCCCGGCATCGACCCCGACAGGGACATCGACCTCACGATCAACGACGCGGTGCTGCGCCTCGACATCCGCCGCCAGCAGGAGACGCACGAGGGGCGGCGGCGGCGCCACCGCAGCGAGTTCTCCTACGGGACCTTCACGAGGATCATCACGCTCCCCCGCACCGCGGCGGAGAAGGACGTGACCGCGACGTACGAGGACGGGATCCTCGAGGTTCGGGTGCCGCTGAACGGAAAGGATGCGGACACGCATCACGTGCCCATCACGCACAAGTAGGCGACATCCGGGCGGGAGGGCCGCGCGCTCGCGCGCGCGGCCCTCCTTGCCGTATCCGGGGTCGCACAGCGCGGCGACGTGGCGTCGTGGTCCGGCGCGGCGGCCCGGCCCTCCGCGGCGGCGCGACTAGACGAGGTGCTCGGAGAAGTACGCGATCGTCTTGCGCACCACCGCGTCGAGCGCACCCGGCTCCTCGAAGAGGTGCGTCGCACCGGGCACGATGCTCAGCGTGTGCGGCCCGCTGATGCGGGCGATCGCCTCGCGGTTGCGCGCCAGCACGTCGACGTCGGCACCGCCGCCGATGAAGAGCGTCGGCACCCGCAGCATCGGCAGGTAGTCACCCGCCAGATCGGGCCGGCCCCCGCGGGAGACCACCGCCCGCACCTCGTGCTCGTCGCGCACCGCCGCGACGACCGCGGCCGCGGCACCGGTGCTGGCGCCGAAGAGCCCGACCGGCAGGCGCTCAACGGTGGGCTGGCGCCGCAGCCAGGGGAGCGCAGTGCCCAGGCGCCCCGCGAGGAGCTCGACGTCGAAGGTGCGTGCGCGATCCTGGGCCTCCTCGGGGGTGAGCAGGTCGAACACGAGGGTGGCGAAGCCCGCCGCGTTGAGTCGCGAGGCGACCTCGCGATTGCGTGGGCTGAGCCGGCCCGACCCCGCGCCGTGGCTGAACACGACGACGCCCCGCGCGCCGAAGGGCACGTCGAGGTGTCCGTCGACCCACTGCGACTCGCTCACCGGGATGCGCACGTCACCCGACACGGTCGCCTCGCGTGCGTCGCGCAACAGGCGCGCCACCGTGTCGTCGTCGACCTGCTCGAAGTGGTCGTAGTACGCACCGACGGAGCCGAGGTCGGGCGACGTCTGGTAGGTGACGATCTCGTCGGCGACGTCGGCGTTGTCCTCCGCCCACTCGCTCGGCGCGGCCGGTACGGCCAGCACGACGTGTCGGGCGCCCTGGAGCCGCGCCACGTTGCACGCCGCGCGAGCGGTCGCCCCCGTCGCGACCCCGTCGTCGACGATCACAGCGGTGCGCCCGCGCAGGGTGTGTCGACTCTCCGGCGTGCGGTAGGAGCCCGCGCGTCGGCGCACCTCCTCCTGCTCGCGCAACTCGATGCCGTGCACCTGGTCGTGCGAGAGGCCCGTGGCGCGGATGATGTCGTCGTTGAGCACACGGATGCCGCCCTCGCCGACCGCGCCGAATGCGAGCTCGGGGTCCCACGGGATGCCGAGCTTGCGCACCACGAGGACGTCGAGCGGCGCGTGCAGCGTGCGCGCGACCTCGAAGGCGACGGGGACGCCGCCGCGTGGGAGACCGAGGACCACGAGGTCCTCACCGGCGTGGTGCTCGAGGCGGCGCGCGAGCTTGCGCCCCGCATCGCTGCGGTCGTGGAACATGGGGCCCATCGTCGCGCCGCGGAGCGCACGACTCGGCATATGCACGTCACCGATCGGCGCGACGTCCGTCCCGATCCGCGCCGATCGCGTGTCACCCGCCGTGTCGCCCGCGATGCTCGCATGCATGACACACCACACCACACGTACACGCACCACCATCGTCGCGGCAGCAGTCACCGCTGCCCTGGCGTTCGCGACGCCGACCGTCACGCACGCGGCAGCGAGCGACGCGAGCGCGGGCTCCGCTCCCCACGCGGCGGCGAGCCCGCTCGGCGGCCAGAAGTGCGACGCGCCGGGCGCCGGCCGCCGGGCCAACAACGGTCGCTTCGTCTGCTCCCCCGAGGGCGGCCGCAGCGTCTGGCGTCGCGTCGATGGATCGCTCTCCATCGTCGACGTCGTCGAGGCGCTGCGCGGCTACTCGACCTTCGCCTACGCGCTCGAGCAGTCGGGCATCGCGGCCGAACTCGCCGTCGGCGGGCCCTACACGGTGTTCGCCCCCCGCAACGCCGCGTTCAACGCCCTGCCGAGCGGCACGCTCGACGCGCTGCTGCGGCCCGACAACCTGCAGGCGCTGCGCCGCATCCTGCGTCACCACGTGATCCGCGGCACCTACAACGCCACGCAGCTGCGCACCCAGGCGTACGAGGCACTGGACGCCTCGATGCTGCAGGTCCGCGTGCGCACCGTGGGCGGCATCACGGTCGACGGCGCGCGGGTGACCGTGGCCGACGTCCGCGCGGCCAACGGCGTGCTGCACGGACTCGCGGAGGTCATCATCCCGGCCGGCGTGACCATCAACCCCTGACCCCCGCTCACCACGCCCTCACCCACCACACCCCACCCACCAACCCCAAGGAGACCATGACATGACCACCATGACCACCAGCACGGCGATCGCGCAGTCGCGAGCCGCCCACACGACGGGAGGCCGACTGGCCGGCAAGGTCGCGCTCATCACGGGCGGGGCCCGCGGCATGGGCGCGAGCTTCGCCCGCGCCATGGTCGCCCAGGGCGCGCACGTGATGATCACCGACGTACTCGACGACGCGGGACAGAAGCTCGCGCACATGCTCGGCTCGCAGGCCGCCTACCAGCGGCTCGACGTGACGCGCCGCGACGACTGGAAGTCGGCCGTGGACGCGACCGTACGGACCTTCGGCAAGATGAACGTGTTGGTCAACAACGCGGGCATCGTGCAGTTTGCGCCCATCGACCACAACGCCCCCGACCTCTGGGACCGCACGCTCGCCGTCGACCTGACCGGCGCGTACAACGGCATCCACGCGAGTGTCGAAGCGCTGAAGAAGGCGGCACCCGCGTCGATCATCAACATCTCGTCGACCGCGGGGATGCGCGGCTACCGGAGCCTCACCGCCTACAGCGCCGCCAAGTTCGGGCTCCGCGGGCTGACCAAGTCGGTCGCGCTCGACCTCGCCGCGAACAAGGTGCGGTGCAACTCGGTGCACCCCGGACCCACTGACACACCGATGCTCGAGGGCCACGAGGACGCGAAGAAGCAGGTGGCGATGCACCGCGTCGGCCGGCCCGAGGAGATCGCGCAGCTCGTCATCTTCCTTGCGAGCGACGAGTCGTCGTACTCGACCGGCTCGGAGTTCGTCGCCGACGGAGGTGAGCTCGCGGGTCTCGCGCCATCCTGAGGCACCAATATCCCCTCCCCGGACGTACCAATCTCGTACGCTCGAGCAGGGGGTGAAAAGGGGTCCGCCTCGTCCCGCGGGCTTCCGTGCATGCGCGTCGTCGGAGCATTCGTCGTCCCCAAGATCGGACACGCCGAGCTCGGTGGCCTCCTCGCGTTCGACGGCGTCACCTGCAGCGCCACCGTGACGACGGTCGACGAGCTCGTCGGCGCGTGCGAGACGCACCGCCCCGACGCGGTGATCGTCGGCATCAGGTGGCTCGACCAGGTCACGCAGGCGCGCGCCGCGCTCGCGAGAGCCGGCATCGCCGAGCCGCTCTGGATCGCGCTCGGACCGTCCAAGCTCGACCGCGCGATCGTGCAACGCGCGGGTATCCATGCCCAGCTGGATTACGCCGCGATGACGCACAGATCGTGGCAGGCCGCCGTCGCAGCCGCCCGCGCCGCCGCCGCGGGATCGGCATCGGCGGGTGCCTCGGCCGACGAGGCCGCGAGCGACGAGATCCGGATCGTCGCGACCTTCCGCCGGGCATTGGGCGCACACGCGCTCGCCGCGCTGCTCTCGCCCGTTGCGGACCTCCGGGTCGTCGCCACGTGCACCACGGCGGCGGAGCTCGTGGCCGCGATCGACACGCACCGTCCCCACCTCGGGGTCCTGGGCTACGACTGCTTCGAACTCCTCGCCGAGGTGCGCGCCACGCTCGCCGAGCGCGGCATGGCCGAGCCGCGCTGGGGCCTGGCGACGTCGCACGCGGAGCCGGCGACGCTGCTGAGCGCCTCCGCCGCCGGGGTCGCACTCCTCTTCACCTCGGATGCGACCGACTCCGTCGCGAGTCTCGTCTCGCGGGTACGGGAGTACGTCCGTACCGGGGCCTCCGTCGGCACGCCGCTCGATCGGGCCAGCGCGACGCTGGCGGTCGCCGCGGACGCCGACGACCGCCGGATCCTCGCGCTCCTCGTGGACGGCAAGAGCAACCAGCAGATCGCCGACAAGGTGCACCTCTCGCTCCAGACGGTGAAGAACCGCCTGAGCCGGATGATGAAAGTGGCGGGCGCCACCAACCGCACCGAGTTGGCGCTGCGCTTCGCGGCGCGCTAGCCGCCGCGCGACACGCCGCGACCCCCGCGCGCCGCGACCCCCGCAGACCTCAGGTGGCGAGCGAACCGCCGTAGATCTGCCAGGCGAGGAACGACTTCGCCGCCAGGCTCAGGATCAGGTACCAGCGCTCGCCGTACAGATAATCGGCCCAGCGGCCGACGCGGCGGTACTGCAGCCACTGATTGAGCCCGAAGCTGAAGAAGAAGACCTGCTCGACGACGATCAGCACCATCACGAAGCCCGGCACCGTGTCGGCGCCGACCACCTGCACCCAGATCGCCGCCCACGGCAGCAGGCCCGCGATGGTGCCGAACCAGAAGGGCTTCATGGTCGTGGTCGTGCGATCCGGCGGATTGACCATCTCCTGGATCCAGCCGAAGAGGATCATCCCGACGTTGGCGCCCGCGAGGCAGAGCAGCGCGGCCGCGTCGGTGATGCCCGAGTACATCGCGATGAGCACGAGCATGAGCGTCGCGCTGAGCGAGTACTCGACCCAGCGGAAGCGGTCGATGCCCCGCGCGAGGTCGTGCTCGTACGTGCCGCGCGCGACCGTGGCGGTGAGGCCGTGGTCGAGCGCCGCGAGCAGCAGGAAGATCGCGACGGCCGGGCCGATCGGCAGGTCGAAGAGTGCCTCGGGGTCGGCGACGCGCGTGCCCGGGGGGCCCGCGGGGAACGAGCCGAAGATCGTGATCGCGAAGTCGCCGGCCATCACGGCGATCAGCACCGCCTGTGCGAGGTGGAGGACGGCGAGCCCGACGTTCCACCTGTGGAGCGAGCGGGCGGACTGTGCGGGGATCACGGCGCCACGCTAGACGCCGCGCGGGTCACGGAGAGCGCAGCGTCGCCGCACGCGCCCGTGAGCAACGCGGCGAGCACCCCGTACTCGGCGTCGTCGACGCTCAACGACCAGCGCCACTTCACCGCGACCCACGCCTGGGCGTACCCGCAGCGGTCGAGCGCGGGCAGCCACTCGGCGGGGTCGCTGTCGGACTTCGAGCGATTGGACGACGCGGAGACGGCGACGAGCGCACGCGGGTCGTCGAGGTCGTTGGCGTACGCGGCGCGGGTGGTCGACGACCACGCGGCGGCACCCGAGTCCCACGCCTCCTTGAGCGGCACCATGTGGTCGACGTCGAGGCGCGCCGCGAGGTCGGTGACGAGGCCGTCGTACGACGAGATCCACGACCCGCGCAGGATCGTGCATCGACCCGTGACGGTCACGCTGCTCGCGCGGACGAGCACCTCGGCGCGGGTGTTGCGGCAGTTGCGGTCGGCGTCGATCCAGTGGCGGAAGGCGCCGCGCGAGTAGCGCGGCGAGGCCGGCGCCGACTCGGGCGCGCGCACGAGCGCGGCGAGCGCCTCGCGGGCGGTGAGCGTGTCGGCGCCGAGCGGCGCGGCGGAGAGCAGGGTGAGCGCGGCCGCGATGGCGACGGCGGCGACGGCCGCGATGGCTCGGGGCTGGCGGGCGCCGGCGGTGCGCACCCACGAAGGGTACGCGGGACCGCGGGGGCGGGCGGGTCTGCGGCGCGGCTAACGCACGGGCGGGACGACCACCACGGGGCAGTGCGCGTGCGTCGCGACCGGCTGCGCGACCGAGCCGAGCACCAGCCCGACGAAGCCGCCGTGCCCGCGACTCCCGACCACCACGAGGTCGGCGTGCCGCGACTCTTCGACGAGGAACCCGGCGGGCGAACGTTGCTCGACCTTGCCCATCACGTAGTCGCCGGCGATCGCCTTGGCCGCCGTGATCGCGCCCGCGACGACGCGCTCGGCCTGGCGCTGCATGTCGTCGGGCGAGACGCCGACCATCGGCACCATGCCGCCCGGGTCGACCATCAGCGGCATCGTCCACCCGTGGAGGATCTCGAGCAGCGCGCCGTGCGACTGCGCCTCGCGGGCGGCCCACTCGACGGCACGGGTGGAGCTCGGCGAGCCGTCGGTGCCGACGATGACCCTGCGGATGGCGTGCGTGTCGCTCATGGCGCGAGCGTACGGACGGCGCGAGCGGCGGGCGCCGTACGGGCGTACTCGCTATGCGCGGCGGCAGCGCTCCGAGCAGTACCGCACGGCGTCCCAGTCACGCGCCCACTTGCGACGCCACTCGAACTCGAGGCCGCATCGCGCGCACACCTTGGGTACGTGACCGCCCTTGGTCCGCGCGCGCCGCGGCATCAACTCGTGACGCGTCGCTCGAACTGCGTGACCTGTGCGGGCATCGTGTACGGACCCGCGCCACACGTGCCCGTGCCGGCGCCCGCGATGGAGATGGTCTCCGTGCCGCCGCTCGCCTGCATCGTGGCGTAGATGCGCGTGGTCTGCAGCTTCATGGCCGACTCGGGGCCGGCGAGCCCGTCGAAGCACGCCACCTCGCCCGGCTTCACCGCGGTGAACGCGGGGTTGCGCAGGCCGGACTTCTCCGGCATGAACTCGTAGATGCCCGACGGCAGCCCCGCCACGTTGGCCTCGGTGCCGATCGAGAATCGCAGGCGCCCGTCGTAGGTGAAGCGCGGGAAGAGCGCGATGTGCAGGTCCTCCTGGTTGGCGCGCTGCCGCTGGCCGATCGCCAGCCACACGCCGGACAGCGAGCCCGCGACGTCGAAGCCCGCCCGGCCGCAGTCGCCCGAGCCGACCAGCGTGCCGTACATCTCGTCGCGCAGGGCGGGCTCGAACAGGTCGAGCGCGCAGATCGCCGACGCCCACCGCGGGCTCCACGCGCCGGGGTCGAGCCGCTGCGCCATCGGCCTGGACGCGTCGGTCGCGCCGATGTCCCATCCGTGCGCGCGGCCCGACGCGCGGCCCAGGCGCTCGCCTGCCTTCACCGGCACCTCCAGGTACGACCACATGCAGACCTCGGCCTCGTCCTGGCCTTGGTTGCACTCCGTGCGCACGTCGGCGCCCTTGGTCGCCTCGAGCCACGCCTCGGGGATGTCGTCGAGGTGGTTGAACACCACGTAGATCGTCCCGCAGACGTGGAGCGACACCATGTACTCCTCGTACGTCGCAGCGGCGCCCGACGTGGTCTTCGCGTTGTAGACGTTGCGCGCCAGACCGACCAGGGTCGCGTCCGACGGGGCGAGGATGGGGTCGATGAGCGCAGTGCGGCGCTCGATGCCCTTTTCGTCGACCGACTTCTGCTCGGCCACGTAGACGTTGTGGTGCGGCACGGGGAGCGCGTGGGCGCCGGGCTGGCTGTAGCCGAGCGGATTGGTGTGATCGATCAGCGAGACGGGCGTCGGCAACACGGAGAGCGGCGTCGTCGACGCGCACTTCGGCTCGCGCGGCTGGTCGGACCAGATGTCCCAGTTGGCCATGAAGTTCGCCGGCTGCCCGCCGGCCATGCCGGAGCCGCCCTGGCCGCCGCCGCCCATTTTCTGCCAGACGAGCGCGCCCGTCGAGTCGGCCGCGCAGACGCCGGTGCCGTTGGGGATGCTCGCCGTCTCACCGTCGGTCGTGCACGGCGTGCCGAGGTCGGACTCCGCGAGCGTGCGCTGGCCGCCGCCGCCTTGGTCGCCGGACTGGTCGCCCGACTGCGCGCCGGCGGGCGCGTCGCTCGCGCCAGAGTCGCTCGCGCCACCGCCGCCACATGCGGCGAGGGTGAGTGCGGCGGTGAGGACGAGGGCGAGACGGCGTGTGCGCATGCGACGAGCGTAGGTCAGCCGCGGCGGGCTCAGGCGGCGGGCTCAGGCGGCGGGGGCCGAGGCCGCCCAGTCGCGCGTCGCCGCGACGAACCCGTCGAGGATCTCGTCCGTCACCTCGAGCGACAGCGCGATGAACCCCCGGCGCGCGAGGTAGTAGCCGCGCTCCAGCATCGCGAAGAAGTACAGCTCCTTCCAGCGGTCGTCGCCGCGTGCCGCATCGGCGACCGTGCGGACGGGGCCGGTGGTGCCGTGGACGTTCATCATCGAGCCGCACCCCGCGGTCCAGAGCGGGACGCCGTGCTCG
>CAXRBC010000190.1:0-3750 GCA_964228515.1 Ilumatobacteraceae bacterium | reverse complement strand
CGCCTCGTCGCCAAGGGCGCCGAGTGGTTCCTCGTGCGCCTCGAGCCCGGCACCGACTGGTCGTCCGACGTCGGCACCGTGCGATACCGCAACGCCGGCTACGTCGTCGTCGAGCTCACCGCGCCCTGACGCGCGCTACCGCCCGTCGGGGCGGCTGGTGAGCCACGCCCCGAGGATCACGACGCACATCCCCGCGATCGAGAGCGCCTCGATGTGCTCGCCGTTGAACGCCACGCCGAGCACCGTCCCCACCACGGGCGTGAAGTACGTCGGCACCATCGCGCGCACCGGCCCCGTGCGCCGCAGCAGCGACCCGAACAACACGAACGCCATCCCCGACCCGAGCGCACCGAGCGCCGCGAGCGACCCCAGCATCGGCCACGTCCATCGCACGTCGCCCATCGCCGCGACGCCCGTCGGGGCCGACCACACCGCCGCGATCGTCAGCACCCGCGCCAGCACCACGATCGGCGGATACGCATCGAGCAGCGGCCGTGCGACGTTGAGCCCGATCGCGTAGCACAGCACCGCGCCGCCGAGCATCGCGATCCCGGGCGCGTCGGCCGACGTGCCCTCCAGCACCGACGGCAGCGCCACGAGCACGATCCCTCCGAATCCCACGAGCACCGCCACCACGCGCGCCGCGCTGGGCGCCTGCCGCAGCCACACCGCCGTCACCGCCGCGACGACCACGGGCAGCGCGCCGTTCATCATCCCCGCGATCGACGACGCCACGGTGCGCTCCGCGAGCGGGAACAGCCAGAACGGCAGGGCCATCCACACCATGCCGAGGACGACCATCCGCGGCCAATGCGCGCGCGCCATGCGCGCGCGGGACGCCGGCAGGATCCACAGCGCCGCCGCGCCGAAGCACGCCCTGCCGAACGGCACGAAGAGCGTCGGTGCGTCGCGGATGATCACGTCGATGAAGAGGAACGAGGCGCCCCACGTGAGCGCCATCGCGGCGGCGATCGCCCACTCGGCGAATCCGAATCCTCGGTTGGTGTCGGCCTGCAGCGTCCCCATGGCGGCTCGCTAGTCTCGCCGATGCGGGCGGCCCGCGCCGTCGCGCGGAGGAGTGCAGCCATGGCGTCGACGTCCAGCGGATCCGGCGGCATCGACGCGCTGGCCGTCGAGCAGCGCAGGTTCCCGCCGCCGGCGGGCTTCGTCCGCGAGGCGCTGGTGCGCGATGCGTCGCTCCACGAGGAGGGCCGGCGCGACCCCGTCGCGTACTGGGCCCGCCACGCCCGCGAGCTCCTCGACTGGTCGAGGCCCTTCACGCGGACGCTCGAGTGGGACCTCCCGTTCGCGAAGTGGTTCGCCGACGGCAGCCTCAACGCGTCGTACAACTGCGTCGACCGCCACGTCCTCGCGGGGCGCGGCGACACGGTCGCGATCCACTGGGAGGGCGAGCCCGGCGACACGCGCACGATCACCTACGCGCAGCTGCACGCCGACGTCCAGCGCTTCGCCAACGTGCTGCTGCGACTCGGCGTACGCAAGGGCGATCGCGTCAACGTCTATCTGCCGATGATCCCCGAGGCGGTCGTGGCGATGCTCGCCTGCGCCCGCATCGGCGCGGCGCACAGCGTCGTGTTCGGCGGCTTCTCCGCCCAGGCGCTCGCCGACCGCATCAACGACGCGAAGGCCAAGGTCCTGATCACCGCGGACGGCGGCTGGCGGCGCGGCGAGGTGTTCCCCCTCAAGCCCCAGGCGGACGTCGCGCTCGCGTCGACGCCGAGCATCGAGCACGTCGTCGTCGTGCGCCGCGGCGGCAACCCGGTGGAGATGGCGCCGGGCCGCGACGTCTGGTGGCACGACGAGATGGCCGCCGCCCCCGCCGAGTGTCCCGCCGAGCCAATGGAGGCCGAGCACCTGCTCTTCCTCCTCTACACGTCGGGCACCACCGGCAAGCCCAAGGGGATCATGCACACGACGGGCGGCTACCTCGCGCACGTGGCCACGACGTTCCGCTACGTCTTCGACCACCACCCCGGCCGCGACGTGTACTGGTGCACGGCCGACGTCGGATGGGTGACGGGCCACAGCTACATCGTCTACGGCCCGCTCGCCAACGGCGCCACGCAGGTGATCTACGAGGGCGTGCCCAACCACCCGGGCAACGACCGCCTCTGGTCGATCATCGCGCGGTACGGCGTCACGATCTTCTACACCGCGCCCACCGCGATCCGCACGTTCATGAAGTGGGGGACGCAGGAGCCGGCGAAGCACGACCTCTCGTCGCTGCGGCTCATCGGCAGCGTCGGCGAACCGATCAACCCCGAGGCGTGGATCTGGTACCACGAGCACATCGGCGGCGGACGTTGCCCGGTCGTCGATACCTGGTGGCAGACCGAGACGGGCGGCATCATGATCAGCCCGCTCCCCGGCGCGACGGTGACCAAGCCCGGGAGCGCCACGCACCCCGTCCCCGGCGTCGGCGCCGAGGTCGTCGACGAGTCGGGCGCGCCGGTCGCTCGCGGCGGCGGCTACCTCACGCTCACGACGCCGTGGCCGGGCATGCTGCGCGGCATCTGGGGCGACGAGGCCCGCTATCGCGAGACGTACTGGAGCCGGTTCCCCGGCCGCTACTTCGCGGGCGACGGCGCCAAGCTCGACGACGACGGGTACCTCTGGCTGCTCGGCCGCGTCGACGACGTCATGAACGTCTCGGGCCACCGCATCTCCACCACCGAGGTCGAGTCCGCGCTCGTCTCGCACCCCGCGGTCGCCGAGGCCGCCGTGGTGGGTGCCAACGATGCGACGACCGGCCAGGCGATCATCGCCTACGTCACGTTGCGCGGCGGCCGCGAGGTGGGGGAGTCCGAGCTGCGCGCCCACGTCGCCACCGAGATCGGCGCGATCGCCAAGCCCAAGACCATCTACTTCACGCCCGACCTGCCCAAGACGCGCAGCGGCAAGATCATGCGCCGCCTGCTGCGCGACGTCGCCGAAGGCCGCAACCTCGGCGACACCACCACCCTGGCGGACGCCTCGGTGGTGAGCGAGCTGCAGCGCCGCGCGCGCGTGACGCCCGCCGAGGACTAGCCCCGTGGCCGCGGACGACCACGTCCTCGCCAACCGCCGCTACTGGGACGAGCTCCTCGCACCCGAGTTCGCGAGGTCGGCCGATCGCCTCTGGCGCGAGGAGCCGTCGTGGGGCGTGTTCGGACTCCCCGAGTCGCGGATCGGCATGTGGCGCGCCGTCGAGGGCGCCGGGACGTGCGTCGAGCTCGGCTGCGGCACTGGCTACGTCTCGGCGTGGCTCGCGCGCCGCGGCGTCGCGCCGACGGGCATCGACAACTCCTCGGCCCAACTCGCCACCGCCGCGCGCATGCAGCGCGAGGTCGGCCCCGCGTTCCCGCTCGTGCACGGTGATGCCGAGCGCCTGCCCTTCGCTGACGCCTCCTTCGACGCGGCGATCTCCGAGTACGGGGCGTCGCTCTGGTGCGAGCCCGAGCGCTGGCTCGCCGAGGCCGCGCGCGTGCTGCGGCCCGGCGCCCGCCTCGCGTGGCTGAGCGCGCACCCGCTCCTCATGTGCTGCGTCGGCGAGCGCGAGGGCGACCCGCCGGCCGGGCCCACGCTGCGCCGCCCCTCGCTCGGCATGCGGGAGCTGCGCTGGCCCGACTCGCCCGGCGTCGAGTTCGTGCGCGGGCACGGCGACATGCTGCGCGCCGTGCGATCCGCGGGCCTCGAGGTCGAGGACCTCGTCGAGGTGGCCGTGCCCGAGGACGCGGTCACGTCCTACGG
>CAXRBC010000189.1:0-3637 GCA_964228515.1 Ilumatobacteraceae bacterium | reverse complement strand
ATCTCGGCGACCACCTCGAGCCGGCGCGGCACCGCGTAGGAGGGCAGGGTGCGCGCGGCGTGCTCGCGCAGGACGTCGAGCGTGGGAGGCTCGCCGGTGGGCACGACCCAGGCCGTGACGACCGCGCCCCACTCGGGGGCGGGGACGCCGAGCACGGCGACGTCCGCGACTGTGGGGTGATCGGCGAGCGCGCGTTCGACGGCGTCGGGCCAGACGTTGTTGCCGCCCGTCACGATCAGGTCGTCGCCGCGGCCGAGCACCCGGAGGCGTCCCTCGCGCCACTCGCCGAGGTCCCCCGTGGCGAGCCACCCGTCGGCCCCGGCGAGGGGCGAGCCGTCGCGCAGGCGCGGCGCGACCATGGGCCCGCGCAGCTGGACCTCGCCGTCGACGAGTCGTACCTCGACGCCGGGCAGCGGCACGCCGTCGTACACGACGCCGCCGCCCGACTCGGTGAGACCGTACGTGCGCACGACGTGCGGCGGGTACTGCGCGGGCGCCGCGGCGCCACCCACGAGCACGGCGCGCCAGCGGGCGAGGTCGACTCGCCCCGCGAGCACGGGCACCAGCGACACGTGCGTCGCGCCGTCGCGCGCCGCCGCGTCGATCTCGTCGGGAACCGCCCGCGGCGCCAGCGTGAGGCGGGAGCCCGATGCGCGGGCGCGGAGCAGCACGCCGAGTCCCCCGACGTGGCTGCACGGCAGGCAGCCGTACCAGTGGTCGTCCGGTCCGCTCGGCACGACGGCCGCGGACGCCGCCACGGCCGCCCCGAGGCTCGCGTGCGTGTGCACGACGAGTCGCGGCATGCCCGAGGTGCCGCTGGTCGCGATCACCACGGCGTCGCCGTGCTCCACCGGCCGGGCGCCGTCGAGGTCGCGGTGATCGTCGTCCGCGCCGATCACGGCGGCGGCACCCGCGTCGCACGCGAGTCGCTCGCGCGCCCCCCGCGGCAGGCGCTGGTCGAGCACGATCGCGGCATCCCCGGAGTCCCAGGTGCGCTCGAGCGCGGCGCGCAGCGCCGCGCCATTGGGCAGGTCCAGCGCGACCAGCCGATCCACTGACGTCACGCTACGGCGCGACTACGGTCGGGCCGTGCCCGCCGCGTCGACGTGGGTCGCGGGCGCCCGTCCCCGCACGTTGCCCGCGGCGATCGTGCCGGTTGCGGTGGGCGTCGCAGCGGCGTGGCGCGAGGGAGACCCCGTGGGTGCGTTCGCCGGTGGTGAGTCAGCGGCGTGGGGCCGCGCGGCGCTGGCGCTGGGCGTGAGCCTCGCGCTGCAGGTCGGCGTCAACTACGCCAACGACCACGCCGACGGCGTGCGTGGCACCGACGCGCACCGCGTGGGCCCCGTGCGGCTCGTGGGATCCGGGCTGGCCTCGGCCGCGGCGGTGCGGCGTGCGGCGCTGGCGGCGCTCGCGGTGGGCGCGGCCTGCGGCGTGGCACTGAGCGCGCTCACGAGCTGGTGGCTGGTGGCGATCGGCGTCGCGGCGGTCGTCGCGGCGTGGACGTACACCGGTGGTCCGCGTCCGTACGGCTACATGGGGCTCGGAGAGGCGTTCGTCTTCGCGTTCTTCGGCATCGTCGCCACGACGGGCACCTCGTACGCGGTGGGCGGCGCGACCGGGCCCGCCGCGTGGTGGGCCGGATCGGCGGTCGGCGCGTGGGCATGCGCGCTCCTGGCGGTCAACAACGCCAGGGATCGCGCCACCGACGCCGCGGCGGGCAAGCGCACGCTCGCGGTGCGGCTCGGCGATCGCGGCGCTCGGCGCTGGTACGCGGCGCTCGTGGCCGTGGGCTTCGCGTGCGCATCGTGTGCCGCGTGGTCGGCGCCGTGGGCGGCGCTGGTGTGGCTCTCCGCGCCGCTCGCGGTGGCTCCGCTGCGAGACGTGCTCGGCGGCGCCGAGGGGCCGAGGATGATCGTCGCGCTCGGGGCGACGGCGCGCCTGCACCTCGTCGCGGGGCTCGCGCTGGCGGTGGGGATCTCGATCGGCTGACGCGCGGGTCGCGGCGCGCGTCGGGACGCTCAGCCGGCGAGGCCGAGGTGCTCGGCGACGAGCGCCGCGAGCACGCGCGGGCCCTGGAGCGGCACCGCGTGGCCCAGGCCGTCGAGCACCTCGCAGCGCGAGTTCGGGATGTCGCCGTGCATGCGGCGGGCGAGGTCCACGAACTTGTCGTCGCGGGCGCCGGCGACGAGCAGGCTCGGCGCGACAACGCGCGGGAGCAGGGGCCAGTAATCGGGCTGGGCCCCGGTGCCGAGGACGCGCAGCGCGCCCGCGAGACCGCCCGCGGAGTGGACGTGGCGGTCCCGCGCCCGCGTCGCGGCGGGGTCGAGGTCGGCGAACATCGGGCGCGCGAGCCACTCGTCCACGAAGGTCGGCACGCCGACGGTCTCGATGCGCAGCGCGAGCGCGTCGTCCTCGGCGCGCCGCGCCGCACGCGATGCATCGTCGGCGAGACCCGCGGTAGCGGAGACGAGCACCAGTGACGCGACGAGCGAGGGGCGGCGCAGCGCGACCCCGAGCGCGAGACGGGCCCCCATGCTGTAGCCGACCCACGCGACCCGCCCGGTCGAGTCGGCGGAGCCGGTGCGGCTCGCCGCGGCCGGCACGCATGCGTCGGCGAGTGCGTCGAGCGCCGCGTCCCATCCGGTCGGGGCCGGCGCATCGGGCCCGTGGCCCGGGAGCCACGGCACGACGCACCGGGCACCGCGCGCCTCGAGGTCCGCGCGTACCGGGTCCCAGACGGCGGGCGTCTGGGTGAATCCGTGCAGCAGCACGACGTGCGTCACCCGCTCCGCCACGGCCATGCGAGGACACGCTAGGGGTGCGACGATGGAGGCGTGGGCGACGCGGCGGTGACGATGTCGGCCACGCTCGTCGACGAGTGGGTGTCGCGTGGTGCGCGCCACGCCGTGCTCTCGCCCGGCTCCCGATCCACGCCGCTCGCGCTGGCGCTGGCCGACGCGGCCGACCGAGGCGCGCTGCGGCTGCACGTGGTGCACGACGAGCGCAGTGCCGCGTTCGTCGCGCTCGGCGTCGCCGTCGCGACGGGCCGGGCCGCGATCCTCGCGTGCACGTCGGGCACGGCGGCAGCCGAGTACTTCCCCGCGGTGGTGGAGGCGAGCCACGGGCTCGTGCCGATGCTCGTGTGCACGGCCGACCGTCCGCCGGAGCTGCAAGGGGTCGGCGCGCCGCAGACGATCGACCAGCGACACCTCTACGGCGCCTTCGCGCGGGCCTGGCTCACCCCCGGCGTCGCGGACGACGGGAGCGCCGCGACGTGGCGCGGCGTCGCGGGCGAGGCGTGGGAGGCCGCGCACGGAGGGATCCCCGGACCCGTGCAGGTCAACCTCCCGTATCGCGAGCCGCTCGTCGGCGTCGCCGATCCGGTCGCCCCACGCGATGCGGCGTCCGCGCCGCCGCCGTCGCCGGTGCGGCCCCCGTCGCGCGACGTGCGGCGGGCCGCCGCGCTGCTCGCGGGGCGCCGCGGCGTGGTCGTCGCCGGCGCGGGGTCGGCCGAGCCCCACGACGTCGCGCGCGCGGCGCTCGAGGCCGCTCGGGCCCTCGGCTGGCCGGTGCTCGCCGATCCGCGCAGCGGGGCGCGCCTGCCGGGGCCGGGCGTCGTGGCGTCGGCCGATGCGCT
>CAXRBC010000188.1:0-14654 GCA_964228515.1 Ilumatobacteraceae bacterium | reverse complement strand
GCACGCCGCGTGGAGTGCCCGCGACGCGGCACCCCCCGCCTCGATGTGCGCGATCACGGTGTGGAAGCCCGACGCGTGGGCCGTCTCGACCAGGTGCCCGAGCAGCGCACGCCCGACGCCACGCCGCGCGCGATCGCGCCGCACGTACACCGAGTCCTCCACGGTGGTGCGGTAGCCGAATCGATCGCGGAACTCGCTGAGCGACCCGAACCCCACGACCTCTCCCGCACCGTCCACCGCCACCCACGCCGACAGCGCCCCGCTGCGGGCTGCGATCCAGCCGCGCTGCGCATCGAGCGAGCGCGGCACCGTGTCCATCGTCGAGATCTCGTGCTCGACCTCGTGGTTGTAGATCGCGCGGATCGCCTCGGCGTCGTCGAGCGTGGCGGCCCGTACGGTCACGTCGCGTACGGCCGACCCCATCGCGCGCGACGCTACCGTCGCGCGTACGGCCGTGCCGATCGGCACCGATAGAGTGAACGCTCGGTCGACCCGCTCGCGCGGGGCGCACTCGCCCTCTTAGCTCAGTCGGTAGAGCACTTCCATGGTAAGGAAGAGGTCGTGGGTTCGATTCCCACAGAGGGCTCCGCCAGTCACGGCGGCGTAGCTCAGTTGGTAAGAGCATCCGGCTCATAATCGGAAGGTCATCGGTTCGATTCCGATCGCCGCTACAACGTGGAGAACCGCACGGTCACGACGTCCCCGCGCGCCCCGCGCCCGTCCACCGCGCGCGTGGTCTGGGGACTGCTCACGCGCCGCGACCGCGGGGCCCTCGTCGGCGTGCTCGCGCTCGTGCTCGTCGGCATGGTGCTCGAGACCCTGAGCCTCGGCATCGTCGTACCCATCGTCGCGGTCCTGACGCGCGACGACTACGCGACGCAGTACCCGTGGCTCGTCGATCTGCTGGGCGCCCCCACCCGCGAGCGGCTCGTCGTGACCGTGATGGTGGGCCTCGTCGCGCTCTACGTGGTGCGCAGCGTCTTCCTCGTGTGGAGCTCCTGGGTGCAGAAGTCCTTCACGACGTCGCTCTCGGGTCGCCTCTCGCAGCGGCTCTTCACGATCTACCTGCGCCAGCCCTACATGTTCCACCTGCAGCACAACTCGGCGACGCTGATCCGCAACGCCCGCAACGCCAACGTGGTGGTGAGCGGCGGCGTCGAGCCGTTCCTCGTGCTCCTCACCGACGGCCTCGTGGCGGTCGCGCTGTTCGGCCTGCTGATCGTCCTCGAGCCCCTGGGCACGCTCGTCGTGATCGCGCTCTTCGGCCTCGCCGCCGGGGGCTTCCAGCGGGCGACCCGCCGGCGCATCGAGCGCTGGGGCGACGAGCGCAACGAGCACGACGCCCTCGTCTTCCAGCACCTGCAGCAGGGCTTCGGCGGCGCCAAGGACGTGAAGATCCTGGGACGCGAGACCGAGTTCCTCGGCCAGCACGAGGTCCACCTGCGCGAGAGCCTGCGGATCAACAAGGTGTACTCCGTGCTCCAGATGGTCCCGCGCACGTGGATGGAGATCATCACCATCACCGGGCTCGGCGCGCTCGTCGTGAGCATGGTCGCGCAGGGCCGGTCGTTCGACGGGATCCTGCCCACGCTCGGGCTGTTCGCCGCGTCGGCCTTCCGCGTGATGCCGTCGATCACCCGTCTGCTCTCCGCCTTCCAGACCCTCGTGTTCAGCCGAGCGATCATCCGCAGCGTCCACGAGGACTTCGCGCTCGCGGCGCCCGATCCGCTCGCCACCGTCCGCCGCGCGCCGTTCAGCCGTGAGCTCGAGCTGCGCGACGTGACGTTCCGCTATCCCACCGCGCCGGCCCCGTCGCTCGAGGGGGTCTCGCTGGTCGTGCGCCGTGGGGAAGCGGTCGGGTTCGTCGGCCCGAGCGGCGCGGGCAAGTCGACGCTCGTCGACGTGATCCTCGGCCTCTTCGTGCCCGACGCGGGCACGGTGCTCGTGGACGGCGAGGACGTGCACCGCAACCTGCGCAACTGGCAGGACCAGATCGGCTACGTGCCGCAGGCGATCTACCTCACCGACGACACCCTGCGGCGCAACGTCGCCTTCGGCCTCGCGGACGAGCGGGTCGACGAGGCCGCGGTGCGCCGTGCCGTCCGGCTCGCGCAGCTCGAGGACTTCGTCGCCTCGCTCCCCGCGGGACTCGACACGGTGGTCGGGGAGCGCGGCGTGCGGCTCTCCGGGGGCCAGCGCCAGCGCATCGGCATCGCCCGTGCGCTGTACCACGACCCGAGCGTGCTCGTGCTGGACGAGGCGACGAGCTCGCTCGACACGCCCACCGAGCACGGCGTCATGCAGTCCGTCCAGGCGCTCCAGGGCACCAAGACCGTGATCATCGTCGCGCACCGCCTGAGCACGGTCGAGTACTGCGACCGCCTCTATCGCATCGAGGCCGGTCGGCTCACCGAGCAGGGCTCGTTCGCCGAGGTCGTGCGACAGGCGTCGCTCAAGCACTGACGCTCGTGCGCGGAGGCTCGGGCGGCGCGATCGCCTGCGACGTCGCGATCGTCGGCGGCGGCATCGTGGGCCTTGCCACCGCGCACGAGATCCAGCGCCGCCGGCCCGGCGCGCGCGTCGTGGTGGTGGAGAAGGAGGAGCGCGTCGGCGCGCACCAAACGGGGCACAACTCGGGCGTGATCCACTCCGGCCTGTACTACGCCCCCGGCTCGCTCAAGGCCCGCACGTGCCGGGAGGGCTACGCGCGCCTCCTGCGCTTCTGCGCCGAGCACGGCGTCGCGCACGAGGTCTGCGGCAAGCTCGTCGTCGCCACCGAGCCCGACGAGGTCGCACGACTCGAGGCGCTCGCCGAGCGCGGGGCGGCCAACGGGCTGGCCGGCATCGAGCGCCTCGGCCCCGCCGGCATCCGCGATCGCGAGCCCCATTGCGCGGGGCTCGCCGGCCTCCACGTGCCGCAGACGGGCATCGTCGACTACCCGGCGATGGCGCGGCGCCTCGCGGAGGTGGTCACCGCCGCGGGCGGCGAGGTGCGCACCTCCACGCGCGCGGTCGGCCTGCACGACGACGGCGCGGGTGCGGTGCTGGAGACGACCGCGGGCGAGGTGCGCGCGCGCACGGTGGTGACCTGCGCGGGGCTGCAGTCCGACGAGATGGCGCGGCGCACGTACCCCGACCTCGACCTGCGCATCATCCCGTTCCGCGGCGAGTACCACGAGCTCGTGCCCTCGGCGCGCCGCCTCGTGCGCCACCTGATCTACCCCGTGCCCGATCCCGCGTTCCCGTTCCTCGGCGTGCACTTCACGCGCCGTGTCGACGGCACGGTCGAGTGCGGACCCAACGCGGTCGTGGCGTTCGCGCGCGAGGGCTACCGCAAGTCGGACGTCTCGGCGCGCGAGATCGCGGGGATCGTCGCGTGGCCCGGCTTCCGCCGCATCGCCCGCCGCTACTGGCGCACGGGGCTCGGCGAGTACCGGCGCTCCTTCTCGCGCCGCGCGTTCGTCGCCGCCCTCGCGCGGCTCGTGCCCGAGATCCGCGTCGAGGACCTGCGGCCCGCCGGCGCCGGCGTGCGCGCCCAGGCGTGCGCGCGCGATGGCGGCCTGCTCGACGACTTCGAGATCCGCCATGCCGGGCGCGTGGTCCACGTGTGCAATGCGCCGTCGCCCGCGGCGACGGCGTCGCTCGCGATCGGCGACGCCATCGCGTCCCGCGTGCTCGAGTCGCTCAACTAGCCTCGTCCCCGATGCTCGCGCACCTGACCGACTACTCGGCGCGGCTGACCGCCGCGATGACGCTGCCGGCGATGCGCGAGGTGCCCGCGCTCGCCGCGGCCTTCGAGCATGCCTGGGACGCCAAGAAGACGATCTACATGTGCGGCAACGGAGGGAGCGCGGGCAACGCGATTCACCTCGCCAACGACTTCACCTACGGCGCGGGGGTGCGCCGCGGCATCGGCCTGCGCATCGAGGCGCTGCCCGCCAACGCGGCCGTGCTCACGTGCCTCGGCAACGACATCGGGTACGAGAACATCTTCGCCGAGCAGCTGCGCGTCAAGGCCGACGCGGGGGACGTGCTCGTCGTCTTCTCCGGCAGCGGCAACTCGCCCAACGTCGTGCGCGCGCTCGAGACGGGCAACGAGCTCGGCATGGAGACTTTCGCCGTCCTCGGCTACTCGGGCGGCAAGTGCAAGGACCTCGCCAAGCACCCGATCCACTTCGAGGTGGACGACATGCAGATCGCCGAGGACCTGCAGCTCATCGTGGGCCACATGATCATGCAGTGGCTCTGCCGCCCCGGCGCCGGCTGAGCCCCTCGAGCCCGGGGGTCGAGTGAGCGGCGGGACCCCGCGCGCCGTCGTCACCGGCGGCGCGGGATTCATCGGCAGCCACGTCGTCGACGCTCTGCTCACGCGCGGGCTGCGGGTGTCGGTGATCGACGACTTCTCCACGGGCCGCCCGGACAACCTCCGTCACGTCGCCGGCCGCGTCGATCTGCACGAGGCCGACATCGCCACGCCCGGCCCATGGCAGCACGTGCTGGACGGCGCCGACTGGGTGCTCCATCTCGCCGCGCTGGCCGACATCGTCCCGAGCATCCAGCGTCCCGGCGACTACTTCCGCGCCAACGTCGACGGCACGTTCCACGTCCTCGAGGCCGCGCGTGATGGCGGCGTGCGGCGCCTCGTCTACGCCGCGTCGTCGTCGTGCTACGGCATCCCCGACGCGTACCCCACGCGCGAGGACGCCGAGATCCGCCCCCAGTACCCGTACGCGCTCACCAAGCGGCTCGGCGAGGAGCTCGTGATGCACTGGGCCCAGGTCTACGGCCTCCCCGCCGTGTCCCTGCGCTTGTTCAACGTCTACGGCCCGCGCTCGCGCACCTCCGGGACGTACGGCGCGGTGTTCGGCGTGTTCCTCGCGCAGAAGCTCGCGGGCCGGCCGTTCACCGTCGTCGGCGACGGTACCCAGACCCGCGACTTCACCTACGTCACCGACGTCGCCGACGCCTTCGTCACCGCGGCCGCCTCCGAGGCGCGCGGCGAGATCCTCAACGTGGGCAGCGGTGCCACGGTGTCGGTGAACCGCCTCACGGAGCTGCTCGGCGGCGACGTCACGCACATCCCCAAGCGCCCGGGCGAGCCCGACTGCACGTTCGCCGACGTCACGCGCATCCGCGAGGTGCTCGGGTGGTCGGCCAAGGTCGACATCGCGACGGGCGTCGGTCACGTGCTCGAGCACATCGACTACTGGCGCGAGGCGCCCGTGTGGACGCCCGACACCATCGCGACGGCGACGCGCGACTGGTTCAAGTACCTTGGGGGTTCGTGAGCGCGCGTCGGGTGTACGTCACCGGCGGCGCCGGCTACGTCGGCGCGATGCTCGTGCCCCGCCTGCTCGAACTGGGCCACTCCGTCACGGTGCTGGACCTGATGCTGTACGGCGACGACGTGATCGACGCCCACCCTCGCCTCGCCATGGTCGCCGGCGACATGCGGGACCGCGCGCTCCTCGAGCGCACGATCCCCGGCCACGACACGGTCATCCACCTGGCGTGCATCTCCAACGACCCGTCCTTCGAGCTGGACCCCTCGCTCGGCAAGTCGATCAACCTCGACGCGTTCCGGCCCCTCGTCGAGGTCAGCCGCGACGCGGGGGTGCGGCGCTTCGTCTACGCCTCGAGCTCCTCGGTGTACGGCGTCAAGGACGAGCCCAACGTGACCGAGGACATGGTGCTCGAGCCACTCACCGACTACTCGCGGTTCAAGGCCGACTGCGAGCGGATCCTCGCCGAGTACCAGTCGCCCACGTTCACGACCGTCACGATCCGTCCCGCCACGGTCTGCGGCTACAGCCGCCGCCAGCGCCTCGACGTGGTCGTCAACATCCTGTCGAACCTCGCGTACCACAACCGCAAGATCAGCGTGTTCGGCGGCGCCCAGCTGCGGCCCAACATCCACATGGACGACATGGTGGACGCGTACGTCGCGATCCTCGACGCGCCCGACGACGTGGTCGCCGGCCAGATCTTCAACGCCGGGTACGAGAACCAGAGCGTCGAGGAGCTCGCCGTGATGGTCAGGGACGTGATGGGCGACGACGTCGAGCTCGTGCGCACGCCGACCAACGACAACCGCTCGTACCACATCTCCTCGGAGCGGATCCGTCGCGTGCTCGGCTTCGCCCCCAAGCGCTCGATCCGCGACGCCATCGTGGACATGAAGCGGGCCTTCGACCGCGGCCTCCTGCCCGACTCGCTCACCGACGAGCGCTACTTCAACATCAAGCGCATGCAGTCGGTGAAGTTGACCTGAGGGGCCCCTCCCTGGCGCTCCGGATCGGCCTCGACCTCGACAACACGATCGCCGACTACGACGCGGCCTTCCCCCGCGTCGCCCGGATCCTCGGCATCGCGACGGAGGCGGGCACCAAGCGCGCGCTCAAGGACCAGCTCCTCGCCGCGCCCGGCGGGGACGAGACGTGGCAGCGCGTGCAGGGCCTGACCTACGGACGCCACGTCGGGGAGGCCGTGCCCCACGAGGGCGTCCTCGAGTTCGTCGCGCGGGCCCGCCTCGCGGGCCACGAGCTGCACGTCGTGAGCCACAAGACCGAGTACGGCCACCACGACGAGACGCGCACGCCGCTGCGCGAGGCGGCCATGGGCTGGCTCGTCGCGCGCGGCATCGTCGGGGACGGGCCCGCGCAGATCCCGGCGCGCCACGTGCGGTTCGCGGCCACGCGCGACGAGAAGGTCGCGGCGATCGACGCGCTGGGCCTCGACGCGTTCGTCGACGACCTCGAGGAGGTGCTCGCGCACCCCGGCTTCCCCCGCGGGGTGCGGCGAGTGTGGTTCGTCGAGCCGGGCGACGAGGCGAGCGCAGCGGCGTCGGTCGGCGCCCCGCGCGCCGGCGCCGACGGCGTGGTGCGGTGCACGTCGTGGCGCGAGGTCGGCGAGGCCGTGCTCGGGGAGCCGACGCCCGCCGACGTCGCGGCGATGGTGGCGCACGCGTGGCCCGGCGCGCCGGTGGGCGCGGTCGAGCACGTGCAGGGCCGCGGCAACAGCCGCATCTACCGCGTCGAGCGCGGCGGCGCGCCGTGCGCGCTCAAGGTGTACCCCGACCTGCGCCACGACCCGCGCCCGCGCCGCGCCACGGAGTGGGCCGCGGTGCGCGCGCTCGGGGCCGCCGGCCTGCCGGTACCGGCCGCGATCGCCACGAGCGAGTCGCTCAACTGGTCGCTCTTTGCCTGGGTCGACGGCGTGGCCCCCGGCGCGGCGGACCCCGATGCGCTCCCGAGCGCCATCGCATTCGTCGACGGCCTCCGCGCGCTCGGCCGCTCGGGCGGCGTGGGTGACGCGCCGGCGACCGAGGCCTGCCTGCGACCGTCCGACGCGCTCGCGCAGGTGGACGCGCGCCTCGCGCGCCTCGCGCGCGTCGACGACGCCGCACTCGCAGCGTTCCTCGGCGACGAGGTGCGGCCGGCGCGCGAGGCGTGGGCCGCGGCGGCGCGGGCGGCGCTCGGCGCCGCGTGGGACGCCGAGCTCCCGGCGGCGCGGCGCATCCCGAGCCCGTCCGACTTCGGGTTCCACAACGCGGTGCGCGGGCGCGACGGGCGCATCACGTTCATCGACTTCGAGTACTTCGGGTGGGACGACCCGGTGAAGCTCGTGGCGGACCTGGCGCTGCACCCCGGCTCGGCGCTCGGCGCCGACGCGCGGGCCGCGTGGCTCGCGTCGATGCGCGCGCGCTTCGCCGACGACCCGACGTTCGGCGCGCGCCTCGACGCGACGTTGCCCCTCTACGCGCTGCGCTGGACGCTGATCCTGCTCAACGAGTTCCTCGGCGACAAGGCGAAGAACCGCCGGCACGCGCAGAGTAGGCTTGAGTACGACCTGCGCGCCGTCCAGGCCGCGCAACTCGCGAAGGCCCGCACGATGCTCACGACCCCGCTCCCCACACCGGCCGGCGGGCGGCGGGGGGACGGCGCATGACCGCGCTGGACGAGCGCTCCAAGTACCTGCGGCGACTGATCGTCGACGCGCTCAAGGGCGGAGGTCGGGGCCACCTGGGCTCGTCGATGTCGATGGTCGAGGTGCTCCGCGTGCTGTACGACTCGATCCTGCGGTACCGCGCCGACGACCCGACGTGGCGTGAACGCGACCGCTTCGTGCTGAGCAAGGGCCACGGCTGCCTCGCGCTGTACGCGGTCCTCGCGGACAAGGGCTTCTTCCCGATGGAGGAGCTGCTCGGCTTCTGTCGGCCCACGTCGCGGCTCGGCGGCCACCCCGAGCGGGGCAAGGTGCCGGGCGTCGAGGCGTCCACCGGGGCGCTCGGGCACGGTCTGCCCATCGGCGTGGGGATGGCGCTCGGCCTGCGCGTGCGCGGCAGCGACGCCAAGGTGATCGTGCTCACGGGCGACGGCGAGATCAACGAGGGCTCCAACTGGGAGGCCGCCATGTCGGCCGCCAAGCACCGGCTCTCCAACCTCACCGTGATGGTGGACTACAACAAGCTCCAGTCGTACGGGCCGACGCGCGAGGTGCTGGACCTGGAGCCGCTCGTCGACAAGTGGCGGGCCTTCGGGTTCGCGACCACGGAGGTGGACGGTCACGACGTCGCCGCCGTCGAGCGCACGCTCCGCGCGCTGCCGCACGATGCGGGTCGGCCGACCGCGATCGTCTGCCACACGGTGAAGGGCAGGGGCTTCCCCTTCGCCGAGGGCAACCCCGACTGGCACCACAAGTCGGGCCTCACGGAGGCGGACATCGCGCAGATGTACGCCTGCCTCGCGTAGGGGTCGACCGTGCGCAAGACCGCCCTCGACTGCGTCCACGAGCTCGCCAAGGTCGACGACCGCGTGGTGTTCGTCGGCTCGGACCTCGGGCCGGGGGTGCTCGCGAAGATGCGCGCCGAGTTCCCCGACCGGTGGTACATGGAGGGCGTCAGCGAGCAGCACATCGTCGGCATGGCCGCGGGCCTCGCGATGGAGGGCTTCGTGCCCTACGTGAACACGATCGCGACCTTCCTCACCCGGCGGTGCTACGAGCAGGTGGCGGTGGACCTGTGCATCCACGACCTGCCCGTGCGCCTCATCGCCAACGGCGGCGGTGGCGTGTACGCGCCGCTCGGGCCGACGCACCTCGCCATCGAGGACGTTGCGATCATGCGCGCGCTGCCCAACATGACGGTGGTCGTGCCGTGCGACGCCGACGAGATGCGCCGCTTCATGCACCGCACCCTCGACTGGCCGCACCCGATCTACATCCGCCTCGCCAAGGGCGGTGACAAGGTCGTGAGCGACGCCGCGCACGGCTTCGAGATCGGCCGGTCGATCCGCATGCGAGAGGGCGCCGACGGGCTGTTCGTCACCACCGGCGTGATGACGCAGCTCGCGCTCGAGGCGGCGGTCGCGCTCGAGGGCGAGGGCGTGCGCGTCGGCGTCCGCCACGTGCACACGGTCAAGCCGCTCGACGTCGAGGGGATCCTCGGGGACGTGGCGCGGGTGCCCGCCGTCGTGACGGTCGAGGAGGGGATCGTGAGCGGCGGTCTCGGCACCGCGGTGCTCGAGGCGTGCAGCACGGAGTCCCCGGGTGACCTGCACAAGGTCGCCCGCATCGGCATCCCCGACGCGTTCGCGACGCAGTACGGGAGCCAGCAGACGCTGCTCGCCCACTGGGGGATCACCGCCGAGTCGCTCGCCGACGCCATGCGCGCCAGGCGGCGCGCCGCGGGGGCCCGGTGACGGCGGGCCCGGCGCCCGACGCGCTCGGCGAGGAGTGGCTCGCGCGCGGCTACGTGATCCGCGACGTGGCCGACGCGGCGGCGCACGAGTGGATCGTCACGGCGACCGCCCGCGTCGCGGCCGAGGCGCTGGGCTCGCCGGCACCGGCGGGGCTCGGCGCGTCGATCGCCTTCATGGACGCGATCCACGAGCGCGTGACCCCGGCGGCGCTCAACGACTTCCGCGTGAGGGTCATCCACGGCATCAACGCGCTGCCGGAGCTGCGCCCGGCCTACTTCGCGGTCGCGCGCCCGTACCTCGAGTCGATCGTCGGCAACGAGCTCGCGATGCAGCAGCGGGTGAACCTCAGCATCCAGATGCCCGCCGACGCGAGCTCGCTGCTGCCGGTGCATGCCGACACGTGGTCGGGAGACTCCCCGTACGAGGTCGTCGCGTGGCTGCCGCTCGTGCACTGCTACGGCACCAAGGCGATGTACATCCTCCCGCCGCGGCACGCGGCGGCCTTCGACGCCGACTTCGCCCGCCGCGCCGGCGCCAGCAGCGAGTCGGCCTTCGACGCAATGCGCGACCAGGTCGAGTGGCTCGAGGTGCGCAGCGGACAGGTGCTCGTCTTCGACCAGTCGCTCCCGCACGGCAACCGCGTCAACGACGAGGCCGAGACACGCTGGTCGATGAACTGCCGCTTCAAGGGCGTGTTCACGCCGTACGGCGACAAGAAGCTCGGGGAGTTCTTCGAGCCGATCACGCTGCGGCCCGCCACCCGCCGCGGTATGGGCTACCGACTGCCGGGCGTGCGATGAGCCGCCTGCGCGGCTACATCTTCTCCCGGCCCTTCATGGGCGAGCGCGCCCCGCAGCACGTGCAGAACATCGTGCTGCGCGACTACTGCCAGCGCCGCGGGCACGAGCTGCTGCTCTCGGCCACCGAGTACGCGATGGAGGACTCCACGCTGATCCTCGAGACGGTGCTCGGCGAACTGCCCGCGATCGACGGGATCGTGATGTACAGCCTCTTCCAGCTCCCGCGCGACCCGGCGGAGCGCCGCGGCGTCGTGGAGCGGGTGCTCGCCGCCGGCGGGTCGCTGCACGTCGCCGTCGAGGGCATGCGCATCACCGACGCCGTGGAGGCCGCGGCGGTCGAGCAGTGCTGGATGGTCAAGGCCGCGATGGAGTCGGCGCCGCAGGGTCCCGCGCCGGCGGCGGGCCCGGAGCGGGAGGGGTCCTGACGTGGGCGTGATGCGGTCGTTCGTGACGCCGCTGCATCGCGCGACCGCGCGCGACTACCTCGCGCGCATGGTCGACGACAAGGTGCACTGCATGGAGGTCGCGAAGCGCTACGGGCCCGAGTACTGGGACGGGGACCGCCGATACGGCTACGGCGGCTACTCGTATCGCGCCGGGTACTGGGCACCCGTGGCGCGCGCGCTCATCGACACCTACGGCCTGCGGGCGGGCTCGCGCGTGCTCGACCTCGGGTGCGGCAAGGCCTTCCTGCTCCACGAGCTGCTGCTGCTCGAGCCGGGCCTCCGGGTCGTCGGCGGCGACGTCTCGGAGCACGGGCTCGCGGGCGCCACCGACCTCGTGCGCCCGCACCTGCGGCGCATGGACGCGCGTGAGCCGCTGCCCTTCGCCGACGGCGAGTTCGACCTCGTGATCTCGCTCGCCATGCTGCACAACCTGCGGCTGCCCGATCTCTGGGCATGCCTCGGCGAGATCGCCCGCGTGGGCCGCGCGGGGTACGTGATGGCCGAGAGCTATCGCGACGAGCGCGAGCAGTTCAACCTCCAGTGCTGGGCCCTGACCTGCGAGACGTTCCTCGACGTCGGCGAGTGGGAGTGGCTCTTCGCGCGCGCGGGCTACGCGGGCGACTACGAGTTCATCTACTTCGAGTAGCGCGGTGCGCGTCCTCGTCACCGGCGTCGACGGCACGATCGGCGCACGCCTCGCGCCCGCGCTCGCGGCCGACGGTCACGAGGTGGTCGGCACCACGCGCCGCGCCTCGGGGGCTGCGTTGCCGTCGTGCGACCTCGCCGACCCGGCGGCGCTGGCGCGGGTGTGCGAGGCCGCGGCCGCGGCGGACCACGTGGTGCTCCTGGCGGCCGCGACCTCGGTCGCGATGTGTCGGCGCCAGCCGGCCCTCACGCGCGCGGTCAACGTCGACGCCCAGCGGGCCATCGCCGCGGCCGCAGGCGCGGCGGGACGCCACGTGGTGCTCGTGTCGACGAGCCTCGTCTTCGACGGGACGACGGCGCGCGTCGCGCCCGATGCCCCGCACCGACCCCGCACCGAGTACGGCGCGCAGAAGTCGGCGGCCGAGTCGGCCGTGCGAGGTGCGGCGCGGGACGCGAGCGTGCTGCGATTCTCCAAGGTGCTCACGGCGGACAATGCGCGCGTGCGCGCGTGGATCGCCGACCTGCGGCGCGGCGCCACGATCACGGCGCTGCGCGACCTCGCCTTCAGCCCCATCTCGGCGGAGCTCGCCGTCGCCGAGATCCTCGCGGCGATCGCGCGCCGCCACGTCGGCGTCGCGCAGTGCTCGGCGCCCGACGAGATGACCTTCCTCGACCTCGCAATAGCATTGGCGTCGCTCATGTCGGTCCCGCACCAGCGCGTCGTGGGGGAGGCCGCCGACGCGGTCGGCGAGTCGCCCGTCACGCACGCCACGTTGGCCGACGCGCGACTCTCGTCGATGCGCCCGGAGCCGTCGGGGGAGGTCGCCCGACGGGTCCTCGCCGAGGCCCTCGGCGCCGGATCGTGACGGCCGCGTCGTGAGGGCACGAGCGTGAAGAAGGGTCTCGTCCTCGTCACCGGCACGTTCAACGTGCTGCACCCCGGGCACCTGCGCCTCCTCAAGTACGCGCGGGAGTGCGGCGAGCGCCTCGTGGTCGGCGTGCTGTCGGACGCCGTCTCGGGCGCCTCGGCCCACGTGCCCGAGGCCCTGCGCCTCGAGGCGGTGCGGATGAACGGCCTCGTCGACGAGGCGTTCCTCGTCACCACTTCCGTCGAGGACGAGATCGCGCGCCTGCGCCCCGCCGTCGTCGTCAAGGGCAAGGAGCACCTCGGCAAGGACAACCCCGAGCGGGCCGCACTGGAGGGCTACGGCGGGCGACTCCTGTTCTCGTCCGGCGACGTCGTCTTCTCGTCGCTCGACCTCATCCGCCGCGAGATCGCGGACGACGCGCCGCGGGGGATCTCGTTGCCCGAGGCCTTCCTCGCGCGGCGCGGCATCGGGCTCGACCGTCTCGGAGAGCTCGTGCGGGGCTTCAAGGACCTCGAGGTCGCCGTCGTCGGCGACACCATCGTCGACGAGTACGTCGCCTGCGACCCGCTCGGCATGTCGGAGGAGGACCCGACGATCGTCGTCACGCCGATCTCCACCGAGCGCTTCGTCGGCGGCGCGGCGATCGTGGCGGCGCACGCGGCGCGCCTCGGCGGGCGGGTCACCTACGTCTCGGTCGTCGGCGACGACGAGGCGGGCCGGTACGTGGCGGGCGAGCTCGGGCGCATGGACGTCGCGTCCCGCCTCGTCGTCGACGACTCGCGGCCGACGACGGTCAAGCAGCGGTACCGCACGCAGGGCAAGACGCTGCTGCGCGTGAGCCGTCTGTCGCAGCGCTCGATCGACCCCGCGCAGCAGGACGAGGTGGTCGAGGCCGCCCGGGCGGCGCTCGGGCGCGCGGACCTCGTGATCTTCTCGGACTTCAACTACGGCGTGCTGCCGCAGGGCGTGGTGGACCGCGTCACGGAGCTGGGTCGCGGGCGCGGCGCGACGATGGTCGCCGACAGCCAGTCGTCGTCACAGATCGGCGACGTCTCGCGCTACCGCGACATGACGCTGCTGACCCAGACGGAGAGCGAGGCCCGCCTGGCGCTCAAGAACAGCGAGGACGGCATCGTCGTGCTGGCCCAGGCCCTCGCCCAGCGGGCGGGCGCGCGCAACGTGATCCTCAAGATGGGCGCCGACGGGGCGCTGCTCCACGGCTGGAGCGAGACGTACGGCGACTACGACACCGACCAGGTGCCGGCGCTCAACGCCTCGCCGCGCGACGTCGCGGGTGCCGGCGACTGTCTCCTCGTCGTCGCGAGCATGGCGCTCGCGCGCGGTGCCTCGCTGTGGGAGGCGTCGCTCCTCGGGTCGCTCGCGGCCGCCGTGCAGGTCGGCCGGGTCGGCAACACGCCGATCCAGGCGGGCGAGCTGCTCCGCGAACTGCGCGGGTGAAGGCGCTCCTCCTCGCGGCCGGCCTCGGCACGCGGCGGCGGCCGCTCACCGACCGCACCCCGAAGTGCCTCGTGCCGATCGCCGGCGTGCCGCTGCTGGACGTCTGGATCTCCCGGCTCGCCGAGGCGGGTGTGCACGAGGTCGTGGTCAACACGCACCACCTCGCGCCCGTCGTCGAGGCCCACGTCGCCGCTGCCGAGTACCCGATCCCGGTCCGCACGGTCCACGAGGCGACGCTGCTCGGGACCGCGGGCACGATCGCGGCGCACCGCGACTGGATGTCGGGCGACGACGTGATCGTGGCGCACGCCGACAACTACTCGCTCTTCGACGTCGCGGGGCTCGTCGCCGCGCACCGGGCGAGGCCCGTGCACTGCACGATGACGATGCTCGCGTTCCGCACCGCCACGCCGTGGACCTGCGGCATCCTCGACGTCGGCCCCGACGGCGTGCTGCGCGCGATGTGGGAGAAGTCGCGGGACGACCACGGCGACCTCGCCAACGCGGCGGTCTACGTAGTGGGCCCCGCGCTGGTGGACTCGATCGGCGGCGCGTTCGACCTCTCGACCGAGGTCATCCCGCGCCACATGGGGCGGATCCTCGTCGTCGAGACGGACCGCGTGCACATCGACATCGGCACGCCCGAGACGCTCGCGCAGGCGCAGGCGTACCCGCCACCCGCGCACGGGGCGACGCCCCGCGATCGAACGGCCGGACCCGGGGCGACGCCCCGCGATC
>CAXRBC010000187.1:0-4126 GCA_964228515.1 Ilumatobacteraceae bacterium | reverse complement strand
CTGCAGTCTGGTAATGCGGCCGCCCGACGTGAACCGATGGGCATCACCGAGACCTCACCAGGAAAGAGCTCGTTCAAGTAGAACGCCTGGAGCAGACCCGCGGGTGGGAGGTCCAGAAGTACGAATCGAACATTAGGGATGACACGAGCAAGCTTCGCGACGGTACCCCCGTATCCGCCCCCGATCTCAAGAATGGGAGCAGAGGCCCGTCGCATGGTGAAGTGCCGCGAAAATGCAAGGGCGAAGTTGACGAGAAA
The DNA here is from genome assembly GCA_964228515.1 of Ilumatobacteraceae bacterium. GTDB lineage: Bacteria > Actinomycetota > Acidimicrobiia > Acidimicrobiales > Ilumatobacteraceae > CAXRBC01. The sequence goes on along the minus strand of CAXRBC010000187.1, from coordinate 3,869 downwards.
CAAGTCGTTGAAGTCAGTAACAACGTCGGGACCCGTCGAGCGACGGAGCCTGACGCGCGGTGGTGCTCCGACCGTCGACTCGAGCAGAGGCAGGACGCGGTCGAGTCCCCACTTTGCGATGAGTTCGTCGAAGAGTGCCTTGGTCTGGACATCCTGATCAGCCCGTGCGTCGTCGAGCCCAAGGTGTCGACCGGACGACGCATTCACACCACGGAATTCGTGTAGATCCGAGAGGGAACTAATCACCGGATTGAACCGACGCCAGTGAGAACTCTCCCCGGGGTGGCGCCTTCGATCCTTCCAGTTGTCGAGGTTTGCCCGTGCCTGCGCGACGGGGTCCACGGCTACTCCCCGGCGACGGGCTCGCGCAGCGGCGCCGGCTGCGCCGCGAGCGCCTGCTCGCCGCGCTCCAGCGCCTCGACCAGGTGCAGGGCGATGTCGCCCACCTTCACCTGCGACTCGTCGACGCCCGCGCCCTTCACGCCGTCGTCCAGCATGATGTAACAGAACGGGCAGGCGGTCGCCACGCGCGTCGCGCCCGTCGCGAGGGCCTCGCGCGCACGCTCGTCGTTGACCTTGGTGCCGACGTCCTCCTCCATCCACATGCGCGCGCCGCCGGCGCCGCAGCACATCCCCTTGGTGCCGTTGCGCGGCATCTCCACGACCTCGATCCCCTTGATCGCGCCCACCACGCGCCGCGGCGCCATGTAGACGTCGTTGTGGCGGCCGAGGTAGCAGGAGTCGTGGTAGGTGATGCGCTCCTCGAGGGTCGCGTTGCTCACGTCGAGCGTGCCCGAGGCGATCAGCTCGTCGAGCAGTTGCGTGTGGTGGACGACCTCCCAGTTGCCGCCCAGTTGCGGGTACTCGTTCTTCAGCGTGTTGAAGCAGTGGGGGCACTGCGTGATGATCTTGCGCACGCCCATGCCGTTGAGCGTCTCGACGTTGGGCATCGCGAGCATCTGGAAGAGGTACTCGTTGCCGCTGCGGCGCGCCGAGTCGCCCGTGCACATCTCGCTCGGCCCGAGGATCGCGACGTCGATGCCGGCGCGGCGCAACAGCTTGGCCATCGCCTGCGTGACCTTCTTGTTCTTGTCGTCGAAGCTGCCGGCGCAGCCGACCCAGTAGAGCCACTCGTGGCGCAGCGGGGTGCCCGGCTCGACGATCGTGACGTCGAGGTCCTTGGCCCACTCGCCGCGGTCCGACTGGCTCATGCCCCAGGGGTTGGACTGGTTCTCCATCGCGCGGTACGCGTTGCCGAGCTGGGCGGGGAAGTTGCTCTCCATCAGGGAGAGGTAGCGGCGCATGTCGAGGATCTTGTCGAGGATCTCGATGTTGACCGGGCAGATCTCGTCGCACGCCTTGCAGCTCGTGCACGACCAGATCTCCTCGGCGGTGATGCGCTCGAAGAGCGAGTTGGCCGACACGGTGATCTCACGGTCCACCCCGATCGGCGGCGAGACCGAGCCGCCCGGCGCGTGCGCGGCCGTCGCGGCCATGACCTCGCCGCTCTTGAGCACGATCTCGCGGGGGTCGAGGGGCTTGCCCGTCGCGTGCGCGGGGCAGACGCTGGTGCAGCGGCCGCACATGGTGCAGGCGTCGAGGTCGAGCAACTGCTTCCACGTGAAGTCCTCAACCACCTGTGCGCCGAACTTCTCGAGCGAGGTCTCGGCGAGGTTGGGCATCGGGCGCATCGCGCCCTTGGGCCGCTCGCGGTCGCGCAGGTACATGTTGAGCGGCGAGGTGAAGACGTGCCGCAGCATGGTCACGGGCAGGATGGCGAGGAACGCCACGAACGTCAGCACGTGCGCCACCCACCAGCCGCGGTGCCAGTCCGCGAGCGCGCCGGCGCCCATGCCGTCGACCAGCGACGACAGCGGCCACCCCACCACGCTCCAGCGCTCGTGCGCGAGGTCGACGCCCTCCGCCCGTCCCGCCGCGATGCGGAAGGCCTCGGCGCCGAAGCCCGTGACCCCGATCGCGAGCAGCACGCCGAGGATCAGCGCGTGCTCGGGCTTGGTCTTGATGCGGATGCGGTACGGCTTCTGCACGTAGCGGCGCAGGATCGCCCAGACGACGCCGCCGGTGAAGACCACGCCCGCCACGTCGCCGACGAGCGCGTACCCGCGGTACACGTCGCCGTGGAGGAACTTGAGGGCCGGCGGCATCTGGTGGTCGATCTCGAGCACGGTCGTGACCCCGAGCAGCACGAGGAAACCGAAGTAGATCATCGAGTGCATGAGGCCCGCGCCCGAGTCGCGCAGCAGGGTGCGCATGTAGACGCCTGCGCGGTAGTCGGCGAGGCGGCGCTTCACGTTGCGCGGCGTCGTGCGTCGGCGGTCGGGCGCGCCGCGCTCCCAGTTGCGCACCCGGTCGGCGAAGCGCAGCGAGCCCCAGACGAGCATCACGGGGATCACCGTGTAGAAGGCGAGCACGAAGACGCCGGGGATGCCCTCGAACACCTTGCGGTGGATCGGGGAGTCGCCCTCCCACTTCGTGAGCTGCGGGACGACGCCCGAGACCGCCGTGAAGAGTCCGATCCCGACGCCGAGCGTGATCGACATCCGCGCCGGCGTCATGCCGGAGCGGGAGCGGGGCGCGGCCCCCGGGGCCGCGTCAGCCAAGGTAGGCGCGGTCGAGGTCGCGGATGCGCGTCGCGAGCGACGCGAAGAGCTTGTGCGAGAGGGCGGGCACGCGGTCGAGCAGCCCGAGGAAGTGGCGTTGGCTGAGCACGAGCACGTGGCAGTCCGTCTCGCACACGACGGTCGCGGTGCGCGGCCCGTGGTCGAAGAGCGAGAGCTCGCCGACGACCGCGCCGGCGCCGAGGGTCGCGACCTTCTTGCCGCCGCGCTTCACCGTCGCCTTGCCCGACAGGAGGATGAACGCCTCGCGGCCCACGTCGCCCTGGCGGATCATCGTGGTGCCCGACGCGAGCATCGTCTCGTCGCCGGCGCGCGCGATGCGCTCGAGGTCCTTCTTGGAGCAGGCCGAGAACAGCGGCAGGTGACGCAGGTGGCGCAACGTGCGCGCGTTGGCGGCCATGCGACGATCCTAGGCGCCGCCGGTTTGGCGCCTCACCGCCTCGGTCGCCGCCGCGACGGCGTCGGCGTCGCCGAGGTACTCGACCCCGGCCACCTCGAGAGCCCCCTCCCGCGACCCCCCGGCGCGCCGCATCACGTATCGCCGGGGCACGCCCGTGGGGACGTTGAACTCCGCGACCCGCTCGGGGCTCATCCCCTCGAGGTGCATCGCGAGGGCCCGCAGCGAGTTGCCGTGCGCGGTCACGAGCACGGTGCGCCCCGCGCGCAACTGGGGCACCACGAGCTGCTCGACGCACGGCACGACGCGGGCCACGACGTCGGCGAGGCACTCTGTGGCCGGCAGCAGCGCGCGCGGCACGTCGGCGTAGCGCGGGTCGTTGGCCGGGTGCTCGGGGCTCGACGCGTCCACGGGCGGAGGCGGCACGTCGTAGCTGCGGCGCCAGCGCTCGGTCTGCTCGGCGCCGTGGCGCGCGACGGTCTCGCGTTTGTCGAGCCCCTGCAGCGCGCCGTAGTGCCGCTCGTTGAGCCGCCAGTCGCGCACGATCGGCACGACGGGCTGGCCGAGCGCCTCGAGCGCCAGGCGGTTGGTCTCGATCGCGCGCGCCAGCAGGGAGGTGACCGCGAGGTCCACGCGCACCCCCGCCGCGCGCATGGTCTCACCCGCCCGCACCGCCTCGGCGACCCCCCGCTCGCTGAGCGGCACGTCGTGCCACCCGGTGAAGAGGTTGCGCGCGTTCCACGTGCTCTGCCCGTGGCGCAGGAGCACGAGCACGCCGGGGCCCACGGCGTGATCGTACGTCCGTCCGGGCAATGCGGCCGCGCGGGCGCGCG
>CAXRBC010000186.1:0-7021 GCA_964228515.1 Ilumatobacteraceae bacterium | reverse complement strand
CGGCGGCGGTGGGTCAGGCCCGAGAGCGGGTTGACCTGGTCCATGAACTGCGACAGCTGCGAGGTGCCGAAGAACTCCTTGATCGCGGCCACCACGGGGCGGACGTTGATCAGCGTCTGCGGCGAGATCGCCTCGGAGTCCTGCGTGGTCATGCGCTCGCGGACGACGCGCTCCATGCGCGAGAGGCCGATGCGGACCTGGTTCTGGATCAGCTCGCCGACCGAGCGGATGCGGCGGTTGGCGAAGTGGTCCTGGTCGTCGAGGCGGTAACCGGGCTCCTGCTTGACGAGGTGGAGCATGTACGTGATCGTCGCGAGCACCTCGCAGCGCGCGAGGACGTCGTGGTCCTGCGGCGGCAGGTCCAGCTGGCCGAGCTCGCCGCCGACCGGCAGCCCGAACATCTCCTTGATCTTCTGGATCTCGGGGCCGAGCTTGCGGTTGAGCTTGTAGCGGCCGACGCGCGAGAGGTTGTACCGCGCGCCGAAGAACGCCTGCTCGAAGTACTGCTTGGCGGCCTCGACCTGCTGCGGCTCGCTCGGGCGGGTGCGCTTGTAGATCTCGAGCAGCGCCTCCTCGCGCGTGGGCGCGAGGACCTTCTCCCTGCGCCACTGGTCGGCGAGGAAGTCGAAGTGGGCGACGAAGCGGTCGAGGAATCCCGGCGCGTGCTCCTCGTCGAAGCCGAGCGCACGGATGAGGGTGAAGATGCCGATGCGGCGCGTGCGCGCGACGCGCGCGCCCGCGGTGACCTCCTTGCCCGGCTTCTGCTCGACGTCGAACTCGAGCCACTCGCCGCGCGAGGGGTGGATGGTGCCCTTGACGAGCTGGTACTTGGAGAGGTTGCGGAGGCGGAAGCGCTCACCCGGCTCGAAGATGACGCCCGGCGAACGGACGAGCTGGCTGACGACGACGCGCTCCGTGCCGTTGATGATGAAGGTGCCGCGCTCCGTCATCTTCGGGAAGTCGCCGATGAAGACGGTCTGTTCCTTGATCTCGCCGGTCGGGCGGTTGAGGAAGCGCGCGATGACGAACTTGGGCACCGAGTACGTCATGTCACGGTCGCGGCACTCGGCCTCCGTGAACTTCGGCTTGGGGTTGAGGTCCGGGTCGTTGGGGTCGAACGTGAGCTCCAGCTGGAGGTCGTCGCTCAGGCCCTTGATGGGAGAGATGTCCTCGAAGACCTCCTTGAGGCCGTCGGTGAGGAACCACTCGAAGCTCTCGCGCTGCACCGCGATGAGGTTCGGGATCTCGAGCGCATCGGGGAGGGTCGCGAACGAATACCGTTCGCGTGCGAGGGCACGCTGGACCAAGGTGTACTCCTGCTCTAGTGGGGGGCGACGGGCGGCGACCTATCAGGCTATCGGTGGATCTGCCCCGGCGACAATGCCGGGGTGGGGTCCCGGGGGACCCCGCGCGTCGCGGGGGCCGCTGGGCCCCCGCGTCGCGGGTGCTCGCTAGGCGAGCTCGACGGTGGCGCCGGCCTCTTCGAGCTTGGCCTTCGCCTTGGCGGCGTCGTCCTTGCTCGCCTTCTCCAGCACGTTCTTGGGCGCGCCGTCGACGAGGTCCTTGGCCTCCTTGAGGCCGAGCTGGGTGAGCTCGCGCACGACCTTGATGACGGCGATCTTCTGGGCGCCGCCGTCCTTGAGGACGACCGTGAACTCGTCCTTCTCCTCGGCAGCCGCGGCCGCGGGGGCAGCCCCGCCGCCGGCCGCCGCGACCGCCACGGGGGCGGCGGCGGTGACGCCGAACTTCTCCTCGAACGCGTCGAGGAGCTCCTTCAGCTCGATGACCGTGAGCTCGGCGATCCCGTCGAGGATCTGGTCCTTGGTGAGTGCCATGTGGATGTCTGCCTTTCGTGTATGGATCTGTGGGAAATCGGGTGGGGAACGGGGTCGGTCGCGGGTCAGGCGGCCTTGGAGTCGATGAGCGCCTTGAGGCCGTAGGCCGCCTTGCGCGGGAGCGCGGCGAACATGTTGGCGGTGCGGGCCAGCGGCGCCTGGAGGAGTCCCGCGAACTGCGCGAGCATGACCTCGCGGGGCGGCAGGTCGGCGAGCGCCTTCAGCTCCTTGGCCCCGACGGTCTTGCCCGAGACGATGCCGCCCTTCACGACGAGCGCCGGGTTGTCCTTGGCGGCGTCGCGGAGCACCTTGGCGACCGCGGACGGGTCGCCCTTGACGAATGCGATGGCCGATGGGCCCTTCAGCATCTCCTCGAGCGCCGTCGCCCCGGCCTCGCGAGCGCCGAAGCGCGCGAGCGTGTTCTTCACCACGCGGTACTCGGCGCCGAGCGGGCGCAGCGAGCGGCGCAGGGTCGCGAGGGCGGACACGGTCAGGCCGCGATACTCCGTGACGATCACGGCGTCGCTCTGCGCGAGCTTGTCGCGCACCTCGGCGACGGCGGCGGACGTCTCTGCGGTGATCTGTGGCATGTGGTACCTCGTCCGGCGGGCTCTCGCCCATTGTTCCCGGTGCTGTCGCCCCGGGGAACCGGATGTCTGCGGTGGATGTCTGCGGGGACGCTATCGGCGCCCCCGCCCGGTCGCTACTCCGCCGAGACGGACGCCGGGTCGATCTTGACCCCCGGGCCCATCGTGGAGGAGAGCGAGACCTTGCGGACGTAGCGGCCCTTGGCCGTGGAGGGCCGCGAGCGCTGGAGCTCGTCGAGCACGGCCGTGAGGTTGGCCGTGAGGGCGTCGGCGGTGAAGCTCACCTTGCCGATCGGCACGTGGACGTTGCCGTATCGGTCGGTGCGGTACTCGACCTTGCCGCCCTTGAACTCGGTGACGGCGCGGCCGACGTCCTGCGTGACGGTGCCCGTCTTGGGGTTGGGCATCAGGCCGCGGGGGCCGAGGGCGCGGCCGAGCTTGCCGACGAGGGGCATCATGTCGGGCGTCGCGATGGCGACGTCGAAGTTCATGTTGCCCTTCTCGATCTCCGCGGCGAGGTCGTCGCTGCCGACGAGGTCGGCGCCTGCCTCGCGGGCCGCCTTGGCCGCGTCGCCGGCGGCGAACACCGCGACCCGCACCGTCGTGCCCGTGCCCGAGGGCATCGAGACGGTGCCGCGGATGGTCTGGTCGGACTTCTTGGGGTCGAGGCCGAGGCGGACGGCGAGCTCGACGGTCTCGTCGAACTTCGCGGAGGCGAGGGACTTGACCCTCGCGACGGCGTCGGCCGGGCTGTGGAGCTGGTCGCGGTCGTACTGGGCCGCCGCGGCGCGGTACTTCTTGCCGTGTTCCTGTGTGGGCACTGGTCCCTCCCTCGGGTGGTGGTTGGTGTGGCCCCGGCCGGGCGAGGTCGTCCCTGGCTCGGGTATTGCGATGAGTGTGAGGCGGTGACGCTATCGGCCTCAGCCGACGAACGCCACCGCTGGATGGCCCGTCGGTAGCCTGCGCTGGTCATGCCTCGACGCGTTCTCGTGACGGGCGCTGCGGGATTCATCGGATCCAACCTCGTCGAGGCACTGATCGCTGAGACCGACTGGGACGTCGTCGGTCTCGACAACTACTCGACCGGCTCGCCCGACAACGTGGCGCACCTGGCCACCGAGCGGCGATTCACCATGGAGCGAGGCGACGTCGCCGGTCTCGACGATCTGGGTGGTTTCGACACGGTCTTCCACCTCGCCGCATTGCCTCGCATCCAGCCCAGTTTCGACACCCCGTGCGAGCACCTCACGGCCAATCTGACCAACTCGATCCACCTGCTCGAGGTGATGATGCGCAAGCGCCGGTTCCCGCGCCTCGTCTACAGCAGCTCGAGCGCGATCTACGGCAATCCCACGACGACGCCGACCGCCGAGGATGAGCCGATCTCGTGTCTCAATCCCTACTCGTTCCAGAAATACGAGGTCGAGAAGTACCTCGAGCTCCTGGCGCAGCGTCATCCGCTCGACTACGTCGCCCTTCGGTACTTCAACCCGTACGGTCCCCGAAGCTTCAACCCAGCCAATCCGTTCAACGCGTACAGCAGCGTGATGGGCATCTTCCTCCATCGTCACCGCGAGGGACTCCCCCTCCTCGTCACCGGGGACGGCTCGCAACAGCGGGACTTCGTCCACGTCAGGGACGTCGCCAGGGCCAACATCCGCGCGGCACTGGCCAACCGCCCCATGAACACCGCCTTCAACGTCGGCTATGGCTCGACGATGTCGATCCTCGATCTCGCTCGCCGTATCTCGAACCGCATCGAGTTCGTCGCCGAGCGCCCCGGGGAGGCCCGTATCACGCACGCCAACGTCGACCGGGCCCGAGCAGAGCTCGGGTGGACGCCGACGATCTCGGTCGAGCAGTACCTGGCCCGAGAGCTCGGCTGACGCCGGCCGAGCCCGCAGGGTCTCGCATCGGCCTCAGCCGACGACGGTCAGCCCCATGCTGCGGGCGGTCCCGCGGACCTGCTGCTTGGCCGCCTCGAGGTCGTTGGCGTTGAGGTCCGGCATCTTGATCTTGGCGACCTCCTCGATGTCCTTCTCGGTCACCGAGCCGACGATGTCCTTGCCCGGGTTGCGGGAGGCCTTCTCGAGGCCGGCCTTCTGGCGCAGGAGCACCGGGGTCGGCGGGGTCTTGAGGATGAAGCTGAACGAACGGTCGGAGAAGATCGTGATCTCGACCGGGATGACCGTGCCCGCCTGCGACTCGGTCGCGGCGTTGTACTGCTTGACGAACTCCATGATCTGGATGCCGTGGGGCCCGAGCGCGGTGCCGACCGGCGGCGCGGGCGTGGCCTTGCCCGCCGGGATCTGGATCTTGACGACCGCGGTGACTTCCTTCTTGGCCATGGTGCGTGTGGTTCCCTTCGGTGCTGGACGCGTGGATCGATCGGGGGCGGGGGCTAGAGCTTCGCGACCTGGCTGAAGTCCATCTCGACGAGCGTCTCGCGCCCGAAGATGTTGACCAGGACCTTGAGCTTCATGTGGTCGGCGTTGATCTCGGCGATCTGGCCGGCGAAGTCGGCGAACGGGCCCTCCTTGACGCGCACGCCCTCGCCGACCTCGAAGTCGAGCTTCGGCGTCTTGCGCTTGGGCGCCTCCTGGCCCTCGGTCTTGGCCGAGAGGAACGTCTCGACCTCCTTGCGGGAGAGCGGGACGGGGGTCTTGCCGCGCTTGTTCTGGCCGACGAAGCCCGTGACGCCCGGCGTGTTGCGGATGCAGAACCAGGTCTCGTCGTCCATCTCGCAGCGCACGAGGAGGTAGCCGGGGAAGACCTTCTTCTGGACCGTCTGCTTGCGCCCCTGCTTGAACTCGACGACGTCCTCCATCGGGATGACGACCTCGTAGATGCGGTCGACGAGGTTGTACGACTGGATGCGGGCCTTGAGGTTGGCCTCGACGTTCTTCTCGTAGCCGGACTGTGAGTGCACGACGTACCACTTGCCAGGGCGCAGCCAGGGACGGTCGATCTCCTCGTCCTCGAGGCCCTCCTCGGTGAGGTCGAAGGTCGCCTCGGGGGCGGCGCCGTCCGCGCCGGCGTGGGCGGGCGCGGCCTCGGTCATGGTCGTCTCGTCGCTCATCGGTGGGGTCCTCGTGCGCCGGCCGGGGTCAGTCCTTGTAGAGCCAGCCAGAAAGTATGCCAAAGACCGCGTCGAATCCCCCCACGAACGCCGTCACGACCACCACGGTCACGAGCACGATCACCGCGTAGCGGCGCACCTCTGGCCAATGGGGCCAGGCGACCTTGCGCATCTCGTCGCGGACCTCGCGGACGTAGGTGACGGGGCCGACCCGCTCCTTCTCCACCTGCTGGGCCAGCGTCGGGCGGGGCTGGCGCACGGGCACGCCCTGCTCGTTGACGGCGCCCATCTTCTTCATGGCGCGCTTCTGCTGGCGGTTGAGGTCCATCGACATGGGGCCGACAGCCTATCGGCGAGCCCCCATCGGGCTTCCGGGCGATGCGCGAATTGCAGGGCAGGAGGGACTTGAACCCCCGACCGTCGGTTTTGGAGACCGATGCTCTACCAGCTGAGCTACTGCCCTCGGTTGGTCGGCCTCACGCTACTCGTGCGTCAGGCGAACCAGTCGGGGTGCGCGCGCAGGTACGCCGCCCCGTAGCGCGATCGCACCTCGCCGTGGCAGATCTCGCGCTGACGCCCGATCACCTCGAGGTACCGCGCCCAGAAGCGCGCCTGGCGCTCGTCGTCGCCCGGCTCGCCACGCCACGTGCCCTCGATCCGATCCACCATCTCGCACATCAGGTCGCGGATCTCCTCGGGCGTGTTGGACTCCACCCGTACCCCCCGCTCGGCGAACTCGCGGGTCGCCGACACCTCCGCCACGCCGCGGGCCGCCATCTCCGAGAGCGTGAGGCGCCGACCCGTCGTCGCATCCGCCATCGTCTTGGCGATGCCCAAGTCGCAGGCCCGCGAGGAATAGAACATGAAGAAGGGCGAGTAGTTCACGTACGCGTTGGGCCTGCGGAACGCCGCCGGGATGGCGTAGAACCCCAACCCGTCAGAGACGCAGAACGCGCAGTGGGCCCCCAGGTAGAGGTCCATGAACTCGTCGCGCATGCCCGACGTCGCGTAGTCGATCACCCGCGGGTGCGACGATCGCATCGGCGCGGCGACGACCGCGCCCATCCGCAGCACGTGGTATCCGCGCTCGGCGACCGCCTCGGCCGCCAGGACGTAGTCGCCGACGTCGCAGTTGCGATAGTCGTGGTACGACATGTCCGTGCCGGGGAACGCCGCCGAGGTGTAGGCCGCGTCCCGCACGATCACGCACACCCACCGATCCGTCGGCCCGATCCCGAGTCGCGCGAGCCCCTCGCGGCCCCTCGCGTGCTCCGCCTCGGTGAACGCCAGGTGCGGCGGACAGCGATCCAGCAGGTTGTGCACGTCGAGGCAGGTGGATGTAGTAGCAGTCACCACGTGGGCTGCACCACCAGGTAGCAGTTCATTCATGCGCCAAAGCGGCACCATCAGCCAGTTGGGCCAGACCCGCATCACGCGCCGCCACATGGCGTACAGCGACCGGTTGGCGATCGGCTCGGGGGCGTACCAGAGGTCGAGCGACCGCGGCGGGCGGGGCCGGA
>CAXRBC010000185.1:0-2593 GCA_964228515.1 Ilumatobacteraceae bacterium | reverse complement strand
CAGTGGGCGCCGAGGTACACGTCGAGGAAGTCGGTGCGCATCCCGTTGGTCGCGTAGTCCACGACCCGCGGGTGGTCGACGCCGAGGGGCTCGGCGACCGCCGCCCCCATGCGGAAGACCCAGTAGCCGTCCTCCGCGAGGCGGCGGGCGGCGAGGCGGTAATTGGCGATCGAGGCGTTGCGGTACGAGTCCTTGTGCGCGTCGCGGTCGGAGAACTGCGCGCGCTTGTACGCCGCGTCGCGTACCGCGAGGCACACGTACCGAGGACTCGCCTCCCCCGTGACCCGCCGCAGGAAGGCCTCGCCCTCGCGGCGCTCGTCGGCCGTGAAGCCGAGGTGCGGCGGCATCGTCGGGTACAGGCCGTGGGCGTCGCGGTCGTGGTGCACGATCGCATGCGCCGCGCCACCGGGGATCGCGCGGTTGACCGCGTCGACCCAGCGGCCGAGCGCGGACGGCACGATCCTGATGACGCGCGCCCACATGCGGTCCAGCTGGCGGTTGGCCACCGGGTGGTCGGGGTTGCGGTACCAGAGGTCGACGACGCGTGGCGGCAGCCGGTGCACGCCGGCGTCGCGCTCGCACAGGTGGACCTCGACGTTGGTCGCGTAGTGGCCGATCTCGTGGCTGGGCAGGCGCCCGATGCGCACGAGCACGAGCGGCCGCAGGACGCGGGCCAGCAGCACCGCGACGGCGGCGACGGGCAGCAGGACGACCGCGATCACGCGCACCACTCCGGGTGCCGCTCGAGGACCGACCGCGACACCGGCATGCGCCCGCCCGCCCCCGCGCCGGCGCGCAGCTCCTGCGCCCGCACCTGCGACGGCGCGAGCGGGCGGTCCGGGTCGTCGAGCAGGGCGAGCATCTCGTCGACCGCGGCCACGAGGTCGTCGGCGTCGTTGTCGATCACGTCGAACTCGAGCCCCTCGTGGATCCGCGACTCGCACCACGGCACCGGCGAGGCGAGCGACTCCGACAGCGTGGCGACGCCGCCGGACGCCCCGCCCGGTCGCCCCGCGGGGCCCGCCACCGCCCGCGGCGCCGAGCCCGCGCCCCGCAGCCGGTAGCGCTTGGGCAGGAAGAACGACCGCGGCCCCCACTCGGCATGCCCGAACGACGAGTGGTTGGTGCGGATCGTCGGGGTGTCGAAGACCTTGGGCGGCTCCGACCCGCCCGACTGCGTGCCCACGAAGAACCGCGCGCGACTCCACAGGTACACGTCCATCCAGTCCACGCGCTCGATCGCGTGCGCGTAGTCGACCACGCGCGGCATCGGCGGCAGCGGCGTCATGAGCGGGCTCCCCATGCGCACGACCCAGCCGCCGCGGTCGGTGATGCGGCGGATGGCCGGCAGGTAGGTGCTCACGTCGGCGTTGGGCAGGCTCGCCTGCGCGCGGTGGCCGCCCTCGCGCACGTGCATGGCGACGAACCACGCGTCGTCCGGCATCCCCCACCGCCGCGTCACCCGCCGGCCGCGCTCCAGCACGTGCTCGGGCACCTCGACGAGCGGCCGACGATGGCGGTGCCACCACTCCCAGTTGGCCTCGTCGATGCCGCTCCACTGATCCACCACGCCGCCGCGCGCCCGCAGCATCGGCACGGGATCGCGCGCGACGTCGGTGAGGTGGTGGAGGCGCTCCGCGAGCGCACGGTGGGCCTCGACCAGCGTCACGTACGGGGAGAGCAGCGCCAGCAGCGCCGCGTTGCCCACCCGGGTGCGGTCGACGAGGAGCAGGTGGGGCGTGGCGGGCCCCGCGCCGCGCTCGGCGGCGAGCGCCGCGAGCTTCGCGAGCGCGTCGAGGTGCGTGAGGTGTCCGAGCGCGCCAACCCAGTCGATGCCGAGCACCCGGGTGCGCGCGGGGTCGACCCCGGCGGCGGCGAGCCGAGCCCCCGCGATGGCTGCCCGGCGGCGGTAGCCCTCGACGTACGCGGGGAAGTTGCCCACGACGAACTCGAACTGCGCGAGCGCCTCCTGCATCCGCGCGTCGTCGGGGTGCCGCGCCGCGAGGGCCCGCGCGCCGTCGCGCGCCCGCAGGGTGCGGCCCGCGTCGCGCTCGACCCGCAGCGCGTCGACCTCCCGCGCGAGCGCGGCGCGGTCGGCGGCCGCGTCCTCCGCGGCGATCGCGCGCAACGCCGGGAGCAGCCGCGGGTCGGCCTCGGCGAATGCGCGCGCGGCGCGCGCGGCATCGCGGCACAGGGCCCCGCGCACGCGGTCGATCGGGACGCCCAGGCGCGGGACCTTGCGGAGCCACGCGGCCGGGCCGCCCGCGCGCAGCTGCCAGAGCTGGCGGCGCAGGCGCACGAGTCGCGGCCGCGCCGAGGGTGCCGCGGGCCCGGCACCGTCATCGCGGTGCGTCGCCCCGGACTCAGGCGCGGGTGGCGGGTCCGCCTGCGCCTGCGCGAGCGTCTCGGGCGTGCCTATGTCGATGTGCACGCGGTCCGTCTCGACGACGAGGATCCGCCCCATGTGGCGTGGGATGACCTCGGTCGAGAGGTCGAACGCGCCGCCGATCGAGTCCACCAAAGCGGGGCCCACCACGTAGACCGCCGCGTTGGCGAGGTCGCCGTGGTCGTCCCGCGACTTCTCCCACATCGC
>CAXRBC010000184.1:0-4496 GCA_964228515.1 Ilumatobacteraceae bacterium | reverse complement strand
GGGCCCTCGATGCGTTCGATGAGGTACGGCGCTGCATGCAGCCCGCCGTTGGCCAGCGTCTGGGCGCCGGACGCCATGTCGAGCGGGCTGAGCTCGTTGCCGCCCGTCGCGAGCGAGGCGAACGGCCAGATCTTGTACGTCGCGCGCGTCAGCCAGGGCGACGCCGTCATGTCGTACATGCGCTCCACGACGCGCTCGAGGCCGACGATCTGCGAGAGCTTGGCGTACGCGCAGTTGATCGACAGCCACGTCATGCGGCGCAGCGTGCCCGGCGGCTCGCTCACGCCCTCGGTGATCTCGAAGGGCTCCTCGGGCTTGCCCGGGTTGGGCAGCGTGCACGGGAGCGTGCCGTCGATGACGTCGTCAGGCCGCACGCCCGCCTCGAGCGCGGCGGCGAGGATGAAGATCTTGACGCTCGAGCCCGTCTGGCGGCGGCGCAGCGCGAGGTTGACCTCGTCCTGGCCGGGGCTGAAGCCCGGCCCGCCCACCATCGCGCGCACCGCGCCGGTGCGCACGTCCAGCGACGTGAGCGCCGCGGTGATACCGGCAGCGTTCTCCGGCAACTGCTCCGCCACGGCGCGCTCGGCGTCGCGCTGGGCCTGCGCGTCGAGGGTGGTGAAGATCCGGAGGCCGCCGCGGAACAGCGCGTTGTAGCGCTGCTGGTAGGTGTCGCCGAGGGCATCCGAGCGGTTGAGCAGCTCGTCCTTGACCGCCTCGGTGAAGTACGTGCGCGCGACCGCGCGCCGCGCGACCGCGCGCAGCGTGCGCGGGATCTCGAGGTCCGCGCCGCGCGACGCCGTGCCGAGCGCCGCCCGGGCCGCGTCGTCGATCAGACCCTCGGCGAGCAGGCGGTCGAGCACCTCGGCGTAACGGCGGCGGGATGCCTCGGGGTGCTCGATCGGGTCGTAGGTCGAGGGCGCCTGCACCAGCCCGGCGAGGAACGCCCCCTGCTCGAGCGTGAGGTCGGCCGGCCGCGCGCCGAAGTACGTCTCGGCCGCCGCGGGCAGGCCGTACGCGTTGTTGCCGAAGTAGATGGTCGTCAGGTACCGCTCGAGGATCTCGCGCTTGTCCAGCTGCTTCTCGAGCATCGTCGCGTACCGCGCCTGCAGCACCTTGTACCGCGCATCGCGCGGCAAGTCGCCGAGGAACTCGTTCTTCACCACCTGCATCGTGATCGTCGACGCGCCCTGGCGTCCGGTGCCGCTCGCGTTGGACAGCAGCGCGCGGGCAAAGGCCCGCAGGTTGGTCCCCCGGTGCGCGTAGAAGCCCGCGTCCTCGACTGCGAGGAACGCCGAGAGCACCTCCTCCGGCACCTCGTCGATGTCGAGCGGCTGGCTGTTCTCCAGCTGGTACACGCCGATCTGTCGACCGACCACGTCGACCACCGTGCTGCGCTGCGCGAGGCCGGAGAACGCGGTGAGGTCGACCGGCCGCTGCTCGTGCGCCGTGACGATCCCCCATGCGCGCGGGGCCAACGCCGTGACGGCCGCGGCGACGAAGAGCGATGACGCGACGACGACGAGCGCGAGGCGGATCAGCCGATCGCGGACCACGACACTTCCGATGCTACGAGCCGCGGTCGCGCGGGGGCCGGCGCGTGACCGACGGCGCACTCGGGACTAGCGTGCCGTCGTGCCCGCCGCGCGACCGTTCCGATTCGGCGTGCAGGCGTCGGGCGCCGCGTCGCGCGAGGAGTGGGTCGCGCTGGCCCGCAGCGCCGAGGCGCTCGGCTACTCGTGCCTCACCATGCCCGACCACTTCACCGACCAACTGGCGCCGGTGCCCGCGCTCATGGCGGCGGCCGATGCGACCACGACCCTGCGCGTGGGAGCCCTCGTCTTCGACAACGACTACAAGCACCCGGTCGTGCTCGCCAAGGAGCTCGCGACGATGGACGTGCTCTCCGGCGGCCGCGTCGAGATCGGGCTCGGCGCCGGATGGATGCGGTCCGACTACGACGCAGCCGGCATGCAATACGACGCGCCCGGCGTGCGCGTCGACCGATTCGTCGAGGGGCTCGCGATCATCCGCGGCCTCATGGCCGACGGGCCCTTCTCGTACGCCGGTGCGCACTACCGCATCACCGACTACGACGGGCGGCCCAAGCCCCTGCAGCGGCCGTGCCCGCCGATCCTGATCGGCGGCGGCGGCACGCGCGTGCTCGGCATCGCGGCCCGCGAGGCCGACATCGTGGGGATCAACCCGAGCCTGCACCACGGCGCGATCACCCCCGAGACGATCCTCGGCATGAGTGCCGCGTCGGTGGACGACAAGGTCGCGATCGTCCGCGCCGCCGCCGGCGAGCGCATGTCGCGCATCGAGCTCAACATCCGCACGTTCCTCGTCAACATCAAGCCCGACGCCGACGCGGCGCTCGCCGGCACGGCCACGATGCTCGGCGTCGACCCCGGGCTCGTCGCGGAGTCGCCGTTCGGGCTCATCGGCCCGCCGGAGAAGCTGGTCGACGACCTGCTCGCCCGGCGCGAGCGGTGGGGGCTGTCGTACGTGATCGTCGGCGGCGAGAACGTCGAGGAGTTCGCGCCCGTCGTCGCCCGCCTCGCGGGCACGTAGCCGACCCGCCTCGGGCGACCTGCCGTCCGCGGCGCGTCTCGCCCGCGGCGCGTCTCGCCCGCGGCGCGCGCCTCACCCCACGCGGAGGCCGTCCACGGCGTTCTTGACGTCGTCCCGGTCGTTGTGGCTGTGGGTGAAGCCGAGGCGCCGCTCCTCCCGCACGGTGTCCTCCGTGCGGAAGGCGACGATGTACGCGCGTCGCCGTGAGGCCGTGCGGTTGCCGCCCGAGCCGTGCAGCACCCCCTCGCAGTGCACGGTGATGTCGCCGCGGCGGATCTCGACGGGCGTGGGCTCTTCGCCCGGGCGCAGGTCGGTGACCAGCGTGTGGCTGGCCTCGCGGTCGCCGTGGAGGGGGCGATGCGGGCGCACGGGCTCGCGGTGGGTGCCGGGGAGGAAGCGCATGCAGCCGTTGTCGACCGTCGAGTCGTCGACCGCGAGCCAGCACGTCGCCGTGCGACGGTCGCTCGTCTCGATCCAGTACGCCTGGTCCTGGTGCCAGCCGAAGACCGCGTCGTCGCGGAACGGCTGCTTGGCCAGCAGCTGGTCGAAGTCGATCGTCATCCCGTCCCCGCACAGCTGGCGCGCGATCGAGGCTGCGCGGCGCTCGAAGAGGTTGCCCTGCCAGGAGGGCAGGTACGTCCGCGGCAGCATGACGTTGACGATCGCGTACGAGGACGGGTCGGTGCCGTACGCGCCCGTGGTCATGTCGTTGAAGTCGCGGGCCTTCACCGGGATGCGCCCCGAGAGGAAGTCGTCGTAGACGCGCTCCACGTCGGCCATCTCGCGCGGGTCCATCACGCCGCGCAGGTGCACGTAGCCGTCGCGGACGAAGGCGACGACCTCCTCGGCGGAGACCACGTACTCGTCGCCGCGCCGGCGATCGGACCCGTCGCTCATGCGATCGCCATTGTGCCGCATGCGCGGATCGGCGCGCGAGCGGCTCAGGCCCCCGGCACGATCGCGCGGCGCACGGGACGATCCCACCCCGGCTCGCCCGTCGGTCGCGGGCTCGGCCACAGACCGGGGCCCATCTCGACCATGCCGTGGTGCGTGTTGTACGCGCCGAGCAGGTTGAGGTACGGCACGGCGTCGAACGCGTCGGGCCCGCGCACGCCGGTGCCCTTCCACGCGCCGGTGGCGAGCAGCTCGAGCGCCACGACGGGGCACACCGCGGTCTGCCACAGCACCGCCTGGGCGCCCCACTCGCGCATGGTCGTCTCGTTGTCGGCGACGTGGTACAGGTACACCTCGCGGGGCTTGCCGTCGTACGTGCCCTTGACCCAGGTGCCGGCGCAGGTACGGCCGTGCATCAGGTGGCCGAGCTGCGCCGGGTTGGGCAGCACGGCGGCGAGCACGTCGCGCGGGGCCACGGCCACGTCGCCGACGCGGACCTTCTCGGTGCTGTCGAGCCCCAGGTAGGCGAACGTCTTGAGCCAGTCGATGAACTCCGCGCCGAGGCTGTACTTGAACGTCACGCGGTTGCACTCGATCTCGCGCGGGATCAGCACGACCTCCTCGTGCTCGACGTTGACGCACTCGTACGCGCCGATGCCTGCAGGGAAGTGGAAGATCTCGGGCTCGCTGAAGCACTCCGTCGTGTAGAGGCCGTGCTGCCGCTCCCAGACGATCGGCGGATTGAGCGTCTCCTCGATCGTGGTCCAGATCGAGAAGGTGGGGGCGAACTCGAAGCCGTCGATCGAGAGGTTGGACCCGTCGCGCACCCCGATCTCGTCGATGGTGTCGAAGAGGTGGTCCGCCGCGTACCGGGCGAAGACGTTGCTGAGGCCCGGCTCCACGCCCATGCCCACGAGGGCGAGCAGCCCCTTGTCGCGCCACGCCTGGTCGGCCGCCAGCTGGCCCTCGCCGAGCGGCACGCCGACCTCCGAGTAGGGGTGCGTCGGGTGGGGCCGGCTCAGGTTCATCGC
>CAXRBC010000183.1:0-2159 GCA_964228515.1 Ilumatobacteraceae bacterium | reverse complement strand
CGACCTGCACGCGCGCGCGGACGTGCGACTCGCCGCGGGTGGCGGGCGCGCGATGGTCCCGACGGGGATCGCCGTGGCGATCCCCGAGGGACACTTCGGCATGGTGGTGCCCCGCAGCGGACTCGCGGCGCGTCACGGCGTCACGCTCGTGAACACCCCTGGCATCATCGACGCCGCGTACCGCGGCGAGCTCCAGGTCGTGATGATCAACACCGACCCGCGCGAGGACTACGACGTGCGCCGCGGCGACCGCGTGGCGCAGCTGGTCGTGCAGCGCGTCGAGGCCGTCGCCTGGGAGGTCGTCGACGAGTTGACCGGCCCCGATCGGGGCGGGGGGTTCGGCCACTCGGGCCGCTGAGACCGGCTGCCGAGTCGGGCCGGCCGCGGCGGATGCCCGCCGACGCTCCGCCGCTAGCTGAGTCGTGTGCCGAGCGTGCGCATCGCGAGGGCTGCGTAGAGCGCGGTGCCGTGGCGCATCGCGTCCTCCTCGAAGAACACGCGGTTGGAGTGGTTGGGCGCGGCGGTCGCGGGGTTCTTCCCCGCGGGCGTGCCGCCGAGGAAGATCATCGCGCCCGGTCGCTCGTGGAGCACGTAGCTGAAGTCTTCCGCGCCCATGATCGGGTGCGGCATCGCGACGGCCTTGCCGTCGCCGAGCAGGCCAGTGGCGACGTCGAGGGCGAAGTCGACGTTGGGACCGTGGTTGACGGTGACGGGGTAGCCGAGTGTGATCGTCACTTCCGCCGACATGTCGTGGGTCGCGGCGATGCCCTCGGCGACGCGCCGGATGCCGTCGTGGATCTGGGTGCGGGTCTTCTCGCTCACGGCGCGGATCGTGCCGTGGATCGTCGCGGTTTCGGGGATCACGTTGGACGTCGTGCCGGTGTGGATCTGGGTGACGGTCACGACCGTGGGGTCGAAGACGTCGATGCGGCGCGTCACGTGCATCTGCAGCGCCTGCACGATCTCGCACGCCACGGGGATCGGGTCGCGGGCGCGGAAGGGCTCGGAGGCGTGCCCGCCCTTGCCGGTCACGACGATCTGCATCGTGTCGGACGACGCCATCTGCGGGCCGCCGCGAGCGGCGACCATGCCCGTCGGGATCGTGGAGGTGATGTGGAGCGCGTAGGCCGCCTCGATGGGCGACGGGGTGCCGTCGGCCAGGGGCGGCACGTCGAGGAGGCCCTCCTCGAGCATGTAGCGGGCGCCGTGGTGGCCCTCCTCGCCGGGCTGGAACATGAACAGCACGCGGCCCGCGAGCTCGCTGCGGCGCTCGGCGAGGATGCGCGCGGCGCCCACGAGCATCGCGGTGTGCGTGTCGTGACCGCACGCGTGCATCACGTGGTCGTGCCGGGAGGCGAAGTCGAGCCCCGTGTCCTCGGGCATGGGGAGCGCGTCCATGTCGCCGCGCAGCATCACGGTCGGGCCCGGGCGCTCGCCCGTCAGCAGCGCGGCGATGCCGCTCGTCGTGGAGTGCAGGGTGAGGTCGAGGGGCAGGCCCTCGAGCGCGGCCAGCACGTGCTCGCGGGTCTTGGGCAGGACGTTGCCCACCTCGGGCCAGGTGTGGAGCGTGCGCCGCAGCGCGACGACGTCGTCCTGGCCGTCGGCGACCTGGCGCAGGAGCTCGGTCGACGCGCCGTGCCGGTCGGCGGACGCGGCCGCGGTGCTCACCGACGTCGCGGACGCGCTCACGGGCTCATCGTACGCCCCGTCCGAGGGCCCGTGCCCTAGAGCTTGCGCAGGTGGACGTGCGTGATGCGGTGGTCGGGACCCTTGTGCAGCACGAGCGACGCGCGGCCGCGGGTGGGCTCGATGTTCTCGCGGAGGTTGCGCCCGTTGATCTCGCGCCAGATGCCGCGCGCAGTCTCGATCGCCTCGGCCTCGCTCAGCGCGGCGAAGTGGCGGAAGAAACTGTTGGGGTCCTGGAACACGGTGCGGCGCAACGCGAGGAATCGCTCGACGTACCAGCCCTCGATGTCGGACTCGTCGGCGTCGAGGTAGATGGAGAAGTCGAAGGAGTCGGAGACGTACTCCGTGGCCTCGGTGCCGACCTGAAGGACGTTGAGCCCCTCGACGATGAGGATGTCGGGCTGGTGCACCGTGACGACGCGGTCGGGCACGACGTCGTAGACGACGTGGCTGTAGACGGGCGCTGCCACCTC
>CAXRBC010000182.1:0-5976 GCA_964228515.1 Ilumatobacteraceae bacterium | reverse complement strand
CTGCATCGACGAGACCCGCGCCGACCTCGCCGCCTCGGGTATCTACGGCCCGATCATCGGCCACGTGGGCGACGGCAACTTCCACGTCCTCATCGCCGTCGACCCCGCGGACGCCGACGCGGTGCGCCGCGTCGACGAGTTCCACGCGCGGCTCGTGCGGCGCGCGCTCGCGATGGAGGGCACGTGCACGGGCGAGCACGGCATCGGGGTGGGCAAGATCCCGTACCTCGTGGAGGAGCTCGGCGCCGGCGCCGTCGGCGTGATGTCGGCGATCAAGGCCGCGCTGGACCCAGCCGGGATCATGAACCCGGGCAAGGTCGTCCCCGCGCCGCGCTGACGCGCGGCACGTCGCCTCCCACCACGCCGCGCTGACGCGCGGCTGGTCACCGCCCGCACGCCGCGCTGACGCGCGGCGCTCAGCCCTTCTGCGTCCCGACCTTGAGGTCGCGGAAGGGCGACTTCGCGTCGATCCCGACGTCCTTCGGCAGCCCGAGCACGCGCTCGCCGACGATGTTGCGCATCACCTCGTCCGACCCGCCGGCGATCCGCATCCCTGGCGCGCCGAGCACCAGTTGGCTCCACGCGTAGGTGCCCCACTCGCCCGTGTCCGCCTGCAGGCGCGGGCCGAGCACCATCGCGACGAACTCGTTCATCCGCCGCTGGTTGTCCACCAGCGCCATCTTGGAGATCGACATCTCGGGCCCCGGCGTCTGCCCGGCGCGGATCTTGTCCATCGCGCGCTGGTTGTTGTACCCCGCGACCTTGCCGCGGATCCAGAGGTCGGCGAGGCGGTCCCGCACGATCGCGTCGTCGCCCATGCCCAGGTGCCGCGCCATCGCCTGCACGCGGGTGAACATGCTCACCTCGCCGCCGCCCATGGTGCCGATCGCGGCACGCTCGTTCATCAGCGTCGTGAGTGCCACCGACCAGCCGCCGTTGACGTCGCCGAGCCGCAGCTCGTCGGGGATGCGCACCTCGTTGAAGAACACCTCGTTGAAGCTCGCCCCACCCGTCATCTGGCGCAGCGGCCGCACCTCGACCCCTGGCGCCGTCATGTCGACGATGAACGCGGTGATCCCCTTGTGCTTCGGCATGCCCGGGTCGGTGCGGCAGACGATCTCGCCGATGTCGCTGTAGTGCGCCCCCGACGTCCAGACCTTCTGTCCCGTGATGACCCACTCGTCCCCGTCGCGCTCGGCCTTGGTCTGCAGCGACGCGAGGTCGCTCCCCGCGCCCGGCTCCGAGAAGAGCTGACACGCCACGATCTCCGCGCGCCAGAGCGGCCGCAGGTACCGCTCGCGCGCCGCGGGCGTCGCGTGCGCGAGGATCGTCGGCGCCACCATCCCGAGCCCGATCTGGAAGATTCCCTGATTGGCCACCTTGTACTGCGACTCGAGGCGCTGGTACGCGCGCTCGTGCGCGGCGCTCAGCCCCGCGCCGCCGTACTCGACGGGCCCGGTGATCCAGCCGAAGCCGGCGTCGAACTTGGTCGTGCGCCACGCCTTCGCCGCCCGCACGATCTCCTCCTCGGCCTCCCGCGAGCGCTCCTCGAACATCGAGACGTTGTCGGAGCCCTCGCCCCAGCGAAACGCCGTCGCCGCGCCCTTGCGCTCCGCGTGCGCGTCGAGGAATCGCTGCGCCGCCGCGCCGAACTCGTCGAGACCCTGCGGCACCGTCACGTCCCGACCGTGCCGATCGTGCGTCCCCGCGTCACGTCCCGACCGTACCCTCGCGCTCCGCGCGGTCGCTAATCTCTGCGCGTGGGCCAGCCCGTCGCCGTGAAGCGCCTCGCGTCGGCCGACCCCCGCGTGATGCGCTTCGAGCTGAATCGCGCGCTCACCGGCCAGGGCCACGAGCGCTTCGCGAGCGCGTCGCAGGCCGTCGGCCCGCGCCCGGCCGCCGAGCTCGCGCGTCGCCTCTTCGCCACGGGGCAGGTCGAGACCCTCCACCTCTTCTCCAACGTCGTGACGGTCCGCCTCGCGCCGGGCGCCTCCGGCGATGCCCTGGCCCCCGTGCTCGAGCGCCTGTACGAGTACTGGAAGCCGGGCATGACGCCCACGGTCACCGCCTCCTAGACCCTCCTGCGCCGGGCGGCGCGCTCCGTCCGGCGGGCCGTCCCGCGCTCCGTCGCGCACGCCCGCGCCCGCGGGCGTACCTTCTCCTCTCGGTGAGTTCCGCCATCACCCTCCATGACGCCGCGCGCGTCCTCAAGGTCCACTACATGACCGTCTACCGCTACGTCCGCCAGGGCCGCCTGCGCGCGACGCAAGTGGGTCGCGAGTGGCGCGTCGAGCGCGCCGACCTCGACGAGTTCCGTGCCGGCGCCCGCGACAGCGCCCGCAACAGCGCCAGCGCAGGCTCCGACGCGACGCCGCCGGCCGACTGGGTCGCGCGCCTCGAGGCGAGCCTCCTCGCCGGCGACGAGCGCGGCGCCCTCGGCGTCGTCGAGGCCGCGCTCGCCGCGGGCCACGACCTCTACGGCGCCTACCTCGACGTCCTCTCGCCGGCGCTCGCGCGGATCGGCGCCCGCTGGGCCGAGGGGCGGCTCGACATCTTCGAGGAGCACCGCGCCACCGGCATCGCCCAGCGCATCGTGGGCCAGCTCGGCCCCCGCTTCGCGCCGCGCGGCCCGCGGAGGGGCACCGTGCTCATCGGCGCGCCCGCCGGCGAGCACCACGGCCTCCCGATCTCGATGACGGCCGACCTCATGCGCCACGAGGGCTGGAGGGTCTCGGACGTCGGTGCCGACATGCCCGCCGAGGCGTTCGCCGCCGCGGCGCGGCGCACCGACGACCTGGTCGCGGTGTGCGTCGGTGTCACCATGCCGACCGCGCTCCCCGCCGCGCGCGCCACGATCGCGGCGGTGCGGCGCGACACGACGGACGTCCCGTGCTTCGTCGGCGGCGCCGCCGTGCGGTCGGAGGGCGACGCGCTCGGCCTCGGCGCGCACCGGTGGGCGTCGTGTCCGCGCGATCTCGTCGCCGCCCTGGAGACGCTCGCCCGCAGCTGACCCGGCCGCATGCGAACATACGTTCGCTACAGTGCCCGCATGACCGCCGCATCCCTCGACGCGCCGACCGCACCCCCGACCTTCCCCGTCCCCGACGACCTGCGCGGCGCCGTCGGCCTCGCCGACCTCCCGCGCGGCCGCACGCTGCACTGCGCCGGCGACGCGTGCCTCTCGCTCGCGCTCTCGCTCGTCGCGCCCGCCACGCGGCTCGGCGCGTGGCTCGCCGTCGTCGGCATCCCGTCGCTCGGCGCGCAGGCCGCCGCCGAGCAGGGCGTCGCACTGGAGCGCACGATCTTCGTGCACCCGCCCGCCGCCGGCGCCGAGTGGGCCGCGAGCCTCGCCGCGCTCGTGGAGGGCTTCGACGTCGCGCTCGTCGGCGCCGCCCCGTCGATCTCGCCCACGCACGTGCGTCGCCTCCAGGCCCGCGTGCAGGCCCGCCGCGCGCTCCTCGTGCTCGTCGACGTCGCCGCCGCCTGGCCCGGCGCGCGCCCCGCCGCCCCGTGGGCGCCGCCCGACCTGGCCCTGCGCGCCACCACCCGCTCGTGGGAGGGCCTCGAGCACGGCGCGGGCCACCTGCGCCGCCGCCAGATCGCGTTGCGCGTCGAGGGCCGTCGCGCCGGGCCGCCACGGGAGCACCTCGTGTGGCGGCCCTCGTGACCCCCGCGGCCCTCCACGCTCCCCACGTGGTCAATGGCGCGGCGCCGCCGCGCCTCGTCGTCATCGAGGCGCCCGCGGTGCGCTGGGCCGACGCGCTCGCCGCCGTCGGCGAGTGGGTCCCGCTCCTCGAGCCGGCCGCGGAGGGCCGCTGCGTCTTCGCCGCCCGCGGCCCCTCGCGCGCGATGGGCGGCGAGGCCGAGATGGCCCGCCGCCTCTCCGCCCTCGTCGCCGCCCACGGTCCGCCCGGCGCCACGGCGCCCGTCGGGGTGGGCGTCGCCGACTCGCGCTTCGCCGCGCTCGCCGCGGCCCGAGAGTCGCTCGAGGCGGGCGCGCCCGTCGTCGTCCCGCCGGGCGGCACCCCGGCCTGGCTCGCCCCGCGCACCGTCCGGCTCCTCGCGCGCTGCGCCGAGGTCGACCCCGAGGTGGTCGGCCTGCTCGAGCGGCTCGGCCTCGCGCGCCTCGGCGACGTCGCCGCGCTCGAGGAGTCGCTCGTCGCCGGCCGCTTCGGCGCCCTCGGTCTCGAGATGCACCGCCTCGCGCGCGGCGACGACCGCCACCCCGCGCTCGCGGTGGCGCCGCCGCCGGTCGAGTCGCGCCGCGAGGCCTTCGACGGCCCGCTCCCCGAGGCCGCACTCGTGGTGGCGGCCGCGGCGCGACTCGCCGACCCCTTCCTCGCGCACTTCGCCGCGCGCGGCGCGCTCGTCACGCACGTCGTCGTGCGCTGCGAGCACGAGTCGCCCGCGGGCGCGGGGGTGCTCGAGCGCGCCTGGTACCTGCCGGAGGGCGCCACGGCCGCGGCCCTCGTCGAGCGCGTGCGCTGGATGCTGCGCGACTGGCGGGCCGGCGGGGTCACCGCGCTCGAGCTGCGGGCCGAGGGGGCGCGGGCCGCGACCGGCCGCCAGCTCGGGCTCTGGGGCGGCCGCGGCCCGGGCGACGAGGCTGCCCTGCGCGCGATCGACCGCCTGCGTGCCACCCTCGGCGACGGCGCCCTGCGGGTGGCGGCCCCCTCCGGCGGCCGCGACCCGGGCGAGGCCTACGCCCTCGTGCCGCTCGAGGCGCGCGGCGAGGCCGCGCCCGCCCCGCCCCCGTGGCGCGGCGCGATCCCGCGCCCCTCGCCCGCGCTCGTCGGCGTACCGGGCGCCGCGATCGACGTGCGCGACGCGGCGGGCGCGACCGTGCGCGTGAGCGCGCGCCACGAGCCGAGCGCCGAGCCCGCCCGCGTGCACATCGGCGCGCGCGACTACGACGTCGTCGGCTGGGCGGGCCCGTGGCCGGTCGAGGAGCGCTGGTGGGACCCCTCGCGTCGTCGCCGCCGCGCCCGCATGCAGGTGGTGGTGCGCGGCGACGGCGACGCGCACGTCGCGATGCTCGTGGCGCTCGAGGACGGTGCGTGGCGCCTCGCGGCCCTCTACGCCTGACGTCGGCCCCTCTCGCCCCACCGCGACCGATCGTCGCCCGCGTCTCCCCGCCCCCTCCTCGGTACCGTGGCCGCCGTGACGGCGCACGACGACGCGGGTGCCGCCTTCGTCCGCGCGCTCCTCGACGACCTCTCGCGTCGCGAGCCCTGCGACGCCCGCGAGCGCGAGTCCATCGCGCGCTTCGGCGCGCTGGCGCCGCGCCTCGCGCGGCCATTCGACGAGCACGCGGATCCGGTGCACGTGACGAGCTCGGCGATCGTGGTCGGCGCGCGCGGCGTGGTGCTCCACCTGCACAAGCGGCTCGGCATATGGCTGCAGCCCGGCGGCCACATCGACGCGGGCGAGACCGCACCCGACGCCGCGCTGCGCGAGGCGCGCGAGGAGACGGGGCTCGCGGTGCGCCACCCGGGCGGCGCGCCCGCGCTCATCCACGTCGACGTCCATCCCGGCCCGCGGGGGCACACGCACCTCGACCTGCGGTACCTGCTCGAGGCGACGAGCGAGGCGTTCGCGCCGGCGGCGGGGGAGTCGACGCAGGTGCGGTGGTTCGGCTGGGACGAGGCGGTCGAGGCCGCCGACGAGGGGGCCAAGGGCGCCCTGCGCGTGGCGAACATACGTTCGCTACCGTGGCGCCGTGCCGGAGCCTGACGCCCGCCCTCCCTCCCCCTCTCCCGCGCGCGCCGCCCCGAGCGCGTCCCTCCGCCCGTACGCCGAGCTCCACGCCCGGTCCAACTTCTCGTTCCTCGAGGGCGCCTCGCACCCCGAGGAGCTCGTCGATCGCGCGGCCGAGCTCGGCCTCGCGGCCCTCGCGCTCACCGACCGCAACGGCCTCTACGGCGTCGTCCGTTTCGCGCGCGCCGCGCGCGGCCTCGCCCTGCGCGCGGCCTTCGG
>CAXRBC010000181.1:0-5017 GCA_964228515.1 Ilumatobacteraceae bacterium | reverse complement strand
GGCGCGCAGGTCGGTGGCGGGGTAGACGAGCAGCTGGCAACGCAGCGGGACGCCGGCGCGTAGCGCGACCAGCGTGGCGAGGTGGCCGCCCGCGGAGTCGCCGCCGATGCCGACGCGTGCGGGGTCGCAGCCGAGGTCGCCCGCGTGCGCGTGGAGCCACCGGGTGGCGGCGGCGCAGTCGTCGTAGGCGGCGGGCGCGCGGTGCTCGGGAGCGAGGCGGTAGTCGACGGCGACGACGGTCTGGCCGCTCGCGACGGCGAGCTTGCGGCAGACGTCGTCGTGGGTGTCGAGGTCGCCGATCACCCAGCCGCCGCCGTGGAGGTAGACGAAGAGGCCGCCGCCGGCCGACGGCGGCCGGTACAGGCGCGCGCGCACGCCGCCGGCGTCGAGGTCGCGCACCTCCGGCAGAGCGACCGTGGACGCGACGCGCATCGCCGCGTAGTTGGCCCGCGCGGTCGCGGGGTCGAGCTCGTGGATCGGCGGGTTGCCGAGCGCCTTCAGGCCCTCGAGGACGGCGACGGTCTGCGGGTGGAGCGGCACGACCTCAGCGCATCCCCGTCGGCGTGCCCGCGCGCATGCCGACAGTCTGGCTCAGTCGTCCGTGCGGGAGGCGGGGCGGCGGCACGCGCGGCGGGAGGCCTCGCGCTTGCGGTCGGCGAACGTCGCGGCTCGCGTGCGCACCCCCTCACGGAAGCGCGTCATGTCGCCCGCGTCACCGGCGCGGCGGCGGGCAGCCGCGCGCCTGGCCGCCGCGCGGCGCGCGGCCGCGGTGGGGCGGCCCGCCGACGCGCCGCGCGTGGCGCGGCCCTTGATCCGGCGGCGGGAGCGTGCCATGCGGGCGAGGGTACCGTGGCCGCGATGGCAGCTGGCGCAGGGACGAGTGTCGGCGCGGGCGTCGCCACGAGCGGTGGGGGCGCGCGGCTCGCCGGCAAGGTCGCGCTCGTGTCGGGCGGCGCACGCGGGCGGGGCGCGGCGTTCGCCCGGGCGCGCGGCGCCGAGGGCGCGCGCGTGGTGCTCGGCGACGTGCTGCACGACGAGGGCGAGGCCGTCGCGCGCGAGCTCGGCGACGCGGCCCACTACGTGCCGCTCGACGTCACCGATCGCGGCCAGTGGGACGCTGCGGTCGCGGCCACCGTCGCGCGCCACGGGCGGCTCAACGTGTTGGTCAACAACGCCGGGATCGCCAACTTCGGCGCGATCGGCGCCTACGCGCCCGCCGACTGGGACCGCATCATCGCGATCAACCTCACGGGCGTGTTCAACGGCATCCACGCCTCGGTCGGGGCGCTGAAGGCCGCGGCACCCGCGAGCATCATCAACATCTCGTCGGTCGCAGGACTGAAGGGCTACCGGCTGCTACCGGGCTACGTGGCGGCGAAGTTCGGCGTGCGCGGGCTCACGAAGTCCGTCGCGATCGAGCTCGGCGCGGCCGGCGTGCGGTGCAACTCGATCCATCCCGGGCTCATCGCGACGCCGATGACCGACGGCCTCGACCGCTCGCAGGCGCACGTGCCGATGCAGCGCGTCGGGCAGCCGGAGGAGGTCGCGCGGCTGGTCGTCTACCTCGCGAGCGACGAGTCGAGCTTCTCGACGGGGGCCGAATTCGTCGTCGACGGCGGCGAGACCGCCGGGCCGCTCACGCTGCCGGGGGAGTAGGCGGAGTCGCGCGGCGGCGCCGTCGCGCGCCCATCGTCACGATGGTCGCGGGCACGAAGAAGGCGCGTGCCGGCACCCCCGCCTCGGCCAGCGGCCGCGTCATCAGCGGCGCGTGCCACGCGCGGATGCGATAGGCGAAGAAGAGTGCGATCAGCACGTTGAGCACCACGATCGACCACAGGTAGCCGTCGTCGCCCACCGCCTCCATGAAGCCGGCGGCCACGAGCGGGCCCGCCATCGCACCGATGCCGTAGAGGGTGACGATCATCGACGCGGCCGCACCGAGGTGCTCGGCGTCGACCCAGTCGTTGGTGTACGCGCCGACGATGGAGTAGAGCGGATAGTTGAAGCCGCCGACGACCGCGATGGCGACGACCGTCCACCAGCTGGTCACGTCGAGCGACAGCATCACGAAGGCGGCGGCCGCCGCGCCGAGCGACGTCACCACGCCGATCGCGCGGCGGTCGATGTCGTCGGAGGCCGCCGACACGGGCCACGTGAGCGCCATGCCGCCGAAGCCGATCGCCGCCAGCATCACGCCCGTGCGGCCCACGCTGAGCCCGCCGCGCGTCGCCCACACGGCGGTGAGGCCGAGCATGGCGCCGTGCGAGAGGCCGACGAGCAGGCTGCCCACGGCGCCCGTCGGCACGCGCCGCGCGACGTCGCGCATGGCGATGTGCTCGTCGCGCTCTGCCGGCGGCGCGGTCGCCTCGACCGACACCGCGACGGGGAGCACGGCGAGCGCCGCGATGACGGCCGCGATGGAGAAGCCGGTGGCGGTGCGCGGGTCGAAGTTGAACACCAGGATCTCGCCGACGCCGTACGCGCCGACGACGAGCGCGGCGTAGATGGCGAGGAGGCGGCCGCGGAAGTCGTTGGTCGCGAGGCCGTTGAGCCAGGACTCGGCGACGACGTACAGCCCCGCGAAGCTCACGCCGGTGATCGCGCGCAGCACCAGCCACGCGATCGGCGACGAGGTGATACCGAGCAGCGTGACCGCGGCGGCGAGCAGGGCGCCGAGCGCCGCGTACGCGCGGATGTGCCCGACCTGGCGCAGCGCCGCGAGCCCGTAGCGCGACCCGGCGAGGAAGCCCGCGTAGTACGCGGCGGTGATGCCGCCCGTGAGCAGCGTCGGCACGCCCTGCAGTTCGGCGCGCACGCCGAGGAGCGTGCTGAAGATGCCGCCCGACAGCAGGATCAGGGTGAGGCCGAGGAAGAGCCCCCACGTCGCGAGGGCGAGTTGCCGACGACCCATGACGGGGATCTGGAACTCGGTGGTGTCGGGCATCGGACCATTCCACCACGGGCCGGCACGCCGGCGAGGGACGATCGATGGTCAGTCGGCGCGCCGGCGAGGGACGATCGTCCGCGCGCGGCGCGCGCGACCTGCCACACTCGTGACGTGCAGCAGACGCTGGAGCTCGACGTCGCGCGTGCCGCGGGTGATGCTGCCCGCGCCTCGGCGCCCCGCGAGCTGCTGCCGTGCGACGGGAGCGCCGTCCTCCACGAGGGCGTGTGGTCGGCCGAGGAGGCCGCGGCGCTGCTCGCGATGCTGCGCGAGACGCTCGCGTGGGAGTCGCGCCGGCTCTTCATCTTCGGGCGATGGGTCGACGAGCCGCGCCGCAGCGCCTGGTACGGCGACCCGGGTGCGCGGTACCACTACTCGGGGACGCGGCTCGAGCCGCTGCCGTGGACGCCCGAGCTGGAGCGCGTGCGTCTCGTGGCGCAGCGGTGCGCGGCCGCGGCCGGCGCAGGCGCGGGCGGCGCGGCCGCGCCGTTCAACTCCGTGCTGGCCAATCTCTACCGCGACGGCAACGACACGATGGGCTGGCACGCCGACGACGAGCCCGAGCTCGGGCCGGCGCCGGTGATCGCGTCGGTGAGCCTCGGCGCGGAGCGCCGCTTCGATCTGCGGCATCGCCGCACGCGCGAGACGGTGCGCACGGTGTTGCCGTCGGGGTCGGTGCTCGTGATGTCGGGGGCGACGCAGCGCCACTGGGTGCACGCGGTGCCGCGTCAGGCACGGGTGCGTGAGGCGCGGATCAACCTCACGTACCGCACGGTCATGGAGATGTCGTGAGCGCCGACCCGCGGCGGGCGGCGCCGTCGGGAGTGGACCCGCGGCCGGTGCCGCCGTCCGCCTACCGATACGTGCGCGGCGAGCGGCTCCCGATCGAGGTGCTCGTCTTCGAGATGGACCCCGCGCACGTCGACGAGTATCTGCGCGTCGATCACGACGTGTGGACGCTGATGGAGGCGGGGGCGCCGGACTTCGACCACGTGCCGTTCCTGTCGAAGGAGGTGTGGGTCGACGACTCGCGCCCCGGGCGCGTGTCGATCGTCTTCGTCTGGGAGTCGATGGACGCGTGGATGAAGGTCGGGTCCTCGGCGTTCCAGTCGCAGCTGCAGGCCGAGTTCGATCGACGGTTCCCGCACCCGGTGCGCCTCGTGGCGGCGCCGCACGAGGACGCCCAGATGGGGCTGTATCGGGTGTCGCGCTGCGAGCGGACCTAGGCGATGCGGGAGGCGAGCTCCGCGTAGAGCGGGATGCCGAGCGCGAGGTTGAACGGGAACGTGATCCCGAGCGACGCGAGCAGCGCCGTGCCGAGGTCGGCGCCGGGCAGCCCCACCCGCACCGCCGCCGGCGCCGCGATGTAGCTCGCGCTCGCCGCCATCGCACCGAGGAGGCCCGCGCCGCCGACCGAGAGGCCGACCGACGTGCCGACCACGACGCCGAGCGCGCCCAGCACCACGGGCGCCACGACCGCGAAGACCGCGACCCGCGCCGCCGACACCCGCAGCCGCACGAGGTGCTGACCCGCGAGCGTGCCGAGGTCGATGAGGAAGAGGCAGAGGACCCCAGGGAAGAGCGTCGCGAAGAGCGGCGCCACGCGGTCGTAGCCCGCGTCGGTGGTGATCAGGCCCACGGCGATGCCGCCCACGAGCAGGACGACGGACTTGCCCGTGAGCACCTCGCGCATCGAGTGCGCGAGCGAGCCGCCCGCACGGGAGCGGGCGACGAGCAGCAGCGCGAGCACGATGCCCGGGAACTCCATGAGCGCCACCAGCGCGGGGACGTAGCCCTCGGAGAGCGTCCCCGCCGCGGTCGCGAACGACTCGGCCGCCGTGTAGGTGACCGCCGAGACGGATCCGTAATGCGCCGCGAGCGCGGCGGCGTCGCGCGCCTCGAGCCGCAGCACGCGCCGGCCGACGCCGTAGGTGACGATGGAGGCGACGAGCGCGAGCGCCACGGCGGCCAACGCGGGCGCGAGCACGTCGGAGGCGGAGGAGTGGGCGAGCTCGCGCCCGCCCTTGAGCCCGATGGCGAAGAGCAGGTACGTCGACAGCAGCGACGTGACCG
>CAXRBC010000180.1:0-2249 GCA_964228515.1 Ilumatobacteraceae bacterium | reverse complement strand
CGCGGCGGATGCCGGCGTCAGCCATCAGGCCCCGTACCACCACTTCGGAGATCGAGGCGCGATCTTCACGGAGATCGCGCGCGAAGGCTTCGAGAAGTTCACCGCGGCCATGAGGTCTGCTGCTCGCCGAGACGAAGATCCGAATCTCGCCGTGCGACTGTGCGAGCGCTACGTCAACTTCGCGATCTCCAACAAGGGCTACTTCCGCGTGATGTTCCGCGCCGACCTCTGCAGGCTGGCCGAATCCGCGGAGGCCCGGGAGGCGGCCGACGACGCGTTCGACACGCTGTTGGGCGCGGTCGAAGAGATGCTCGGAGACTCGGCCTCGGTCGACGACATTCGCGTGCAGGCCACGGCGATGTGGGCGGTCGCCCACGGGCTGGCGACGCTGCTCATCGACGGGCCGCTCGAGCACAAGATCGGTCGGGTGAGCGACCGCCGGGCCTTGGTGCGTGCCGTGGCGCGTCGCATGATCGCCGGCGTCGCCTCGTAGCCCGGCAGTAGTACCGCGCGACTGCTCGGCACGCGCCGTCGCCGCACGCCTCGCCCCTGCCGGGTGTCAGCGACCGACAGAGATCACCCGCGCGTAGAGGAGTGCCGTGACGCGCGCCGCGCCGTCGGGGCACGTGTCGTCCGCTGGGCCGATGAGGACAAAGCGGGCGGCGTGCGCGGTCGCGCGCGACGCCGCATTGGCCTCCGCGATCTGCGCGACCGCTCGGCGCGCGCGGGGCATCGTCGTGAGCGCAGCGCAGGCGAGTCCGAGTGCGGCCGTCGCGGCGCCCCGGCCGCGCGCCCACGGAGCGACCCAATAGCCGAGGCGGGCGTCGCCCGTCGCGGTGTCGATGTCGTGCACGCCGATGACGCCGACGCCCTCCAGCGCCGGCCCGGGCGCGGCGTCACCCGTCGCCTCGGTCGGCGCGATGGCCCAGACGGCGCGCTCGCCGTGATCACCGGCGACGAAGGCCTCGGCGTGCGCCCGCGTGTAGGGCCGCGGGACCTCCGTCCAGCGCTGGATCTCAGCGTCGGTGCACGCCCGCGCGATCCATCCCGCGTCGGCCGACGCGAGCGGGCGCAGCGCCCAGCCGGGCACGGTGCTCAGGCGCGTGACGGCCTGCGCACGAGCCGCGCGATCGCGCCCGCGCCCGCGAGCGCCACGAGCGCGCCCGCCAGGCGCACGCCACCACCGACGTCCAGCAGCGCGAGGCGTCCACCCGACGCCACGGCGACGACCGCGGGCAGTGCAGCGAGCGTGCGCAGGGCGGGATGCCGCGGCGGGCGGCGCCACACGATCCAACTGAGGATCCCCGCGCCGAACGTGGCGGCGAGGATCGCCGTCACGAGCAGCGCGAGGCTCTCCACGGCGTGTCGTCAGGCCCGTGTCGAGTCGCGCGTGTCGGCCGGCGGCGTCAGGCCGCCGCTGCGAGGTGTCGAGCGAAGAAGTCGAGGATGATCTCGAATCGCTGCGCCCGGTGGATCGGCGAGCCCGACCGCGACAGCTCGTGCGTCTCACCCGGGAATCGGTAGAAGGTCACGTCCTTGCCCAGCAGCCGCATCGCGACGAACAGCTCCTCGGCCTGGCTGATCGGGCACCGCAGGTCGTCCTCGCTGTGGATGATGAGCACCGGCACCGAGATGTCGCGCACGTGGCGGATCGGCGACATGCGCGCGTACTCCTCGGCGTCGTCGAGGTGGTTGGGCCCGTGCTCGATGCGAAAGACCGTGCCGATGTCGCTCGACCACTCCTCGGAGATCATGTTGTTCACCGCGCGCTCGCTGCAGACGGCGCGGAACCGCTCGCCGTGGCGCCCGGCGAGCATCGTCGCCATGTAGCCGCCGTAGCTGCCCCCGAGCATCCCGACGCGCGCAGGGTCGCACCAGGGGTTGCGCGCGAGCGCTGCGTCGAGCACCGCGAGCACGTCGGCGACGTCGGCGTCACCCCAGCCGGTGCCGGGAGCGACGGGGTGCTTGCGCCCGAGGATCGCCTGGCCCCACGCCTGCTCGCGCCCGCTGGAGCCGCGCGGGTTGCACATCACGACCGCAAAACCGGCGGCGGCCTGTACCTGCGCCTCGTCGAAGTACGTCTCACCGTATTGCGTGTGCGGCCCACCGTGCACGTTGAGCAGCACCGGGTAGCGCGTCGCGGGGTCGAAGTCGCGGGGCCGCATGATCCACGCGTCGATCTCGGCCGGGCCTCCCGCGTACGTGGAGCCGCACGGCACGGTGAAGTGCTCCCACCCGAGCGGCGCCGT
>CAXRBC010000179.1:0-2145 GCA_964228515.1 Ilumatobacteraceae bacterium | reverse complement strand
CTGTCGGACACCGCGTCGAGCGAGTTCTCGAAGCGGCCGGCGAACCCCAGGGACCGCGCCGTGGCATCGGGGTCGATCGGCAGCGAGGTGCCCGCGAGCGCCCCGGCCCCGAGGGGCGAGACGTCGGCGCGGGCGAGGGCGGCGACGGCCCGGTCGGCGTCGCGCAGCAGGGCCCACGCGTGGGCGGCGAGGTGATGCGCGAGCAGCACGGGCTGGGCTCGCTGCAGGTGGGTGTATCCCGGCAGGGCCAGGCCGTCGTCGCCCCAACCCGCCGCGGCTGCGCGGTCGGCCAGCACCGAGGCGAGGTCCACGGCGAGGCCCGCCACGCGCGCGAGCTCGCGCAGGGTCCAGCGACGCAGGGCCGTGGCGACCTGGTCGTTGCGGCTGCGGCCCGTGTGGAGCTTGCCCCCGACGGGCCCGGCGATCTCGGTGACCCTCCGCTCGATGGCCGTGTGCACGTCCTCGTCCGCGGGCGCCACGGCGAAGGTGCCGTCGGCCAGCTCGGAGGCCACGCGCCGCAGCGCCGCCGCGATCGCGGCGCATTCGCCCTCGGTGAGGATGCCCGCGCGCGCGAGGCCCTCGACGTGCGCGAGCGAGCACGCCACGTCGTCGGCGGCGAGGCGCACGTCGAAGCCGATGCTCGCGGTGTACGCCATGAGCGCCTCGGCCGGCCCCTCGGCGAATCGTCCGTGCCAGAGCGTCACGGCGCCCGTCCCCCCGCGTCCGCCGCGTAGGCCTGCTCGACGCCCGCGAGGCGGCGCAGGTCGACGGCGAGGCGGTCGGCGCCGTGACCGGCCGCGGGCACGCAGAAGAGGGTGTCGTCGCCCGCCACGGTGCCGAGCAGGCCGGGCAGGCGCGAGCGATCGAGCGCGGAGGCCACCACGTGGGCGCAGCCGGGCGGCGTGCGCACGACGACGATCGCCTCGTTGTGGTGCACCTCCGCCACCCACTCGCCCAGCACTCGCCGGAGCTGGTCGTGCGGCGCGAGGCGGTCGGGCTCGTACTCGGGGATGGCGTAGACGGTCTCGCCCGACGCCGAGCGCACCTTCACCGCGCCGAGGTCGTCGAGGTCGCGCGAGACCGTGGCCTGGGTCGCCGAGACGCCGTGCTGCTCGAGCAGGTCCCGCAGCTGCGGCTGGCTCGACACCGGGCGCTCGGCGATGAGGCGTGCGATGAGCTGCTGGCGCTGGACCTTGGCGCTCACGGGCGGACCCCCACGAGGTGCGCGAGCAGGCCGCGGGCGGCGTGCATCCGGTGGTGGGCCTGGGGCACCACGCGGCTGCGGGGGCCGTCGATGACGGCGGCGTCGACCTCGACCCCCCGGTGCGCGGGCAGGCAGTGCATGAAGATCGCGGCAGGGTCGGCGGCGGCCATGACCCGCTCGGTGACCCGGTGGTCCGCGAAGCGCCGCATGCGCTCGGAGCTCTCCGCCTCCTGACCCATCGACACGAAGACGTCGGTGTGCACCGCCACGGCGCCCCGGGCGGCCTCCACGGCCGAGTCGACGGCGGTCACCGAGGCCGCGCCCAGGGCGGCGATGCGGGCCACCTCGGCCTCGGTCGGCCCGTACCCCACGGGGCTGCCCACGCGGATCGCCATGCCCTCGAGGGCGCAGGCCTCGGCGAGCGAGCGGGCCACGTTGTTCCAGTCTCCGATCCACGCGACGGTGCGCCCGGCGAGGGGCCCCAGCTCGGCGCGCATGGTGAGCACGTCGGCGAGGGCCTGGAGCGGGTGCGAGCGGTCGGACAGCATGTTGACGATCGGCACCGTCGCCACGGCGGCCATGCGCGTGAGCACCGCGTGGTCGAAGACGCGGGCCGCGATCACGCCGTGGTAGCCGCACATGATGCGCGTGATGTCCTCGACCGTCTCGCGATCGTCGAAGCCCACCTCCTCCGCGCGGGTGAAGATCGGGTGCCCGCCGAGCTGCACCACGGCCATCTCCATGCTGTGGCGCGTGCGCGTGCTCGGCTTCTCGAAGATCAGGGCCACGCCGCGGTCCTCGAGCGGCCGGCCGAGCGAGCCCGCCGGCCGCGCGGCGAGCGTCAGCACCGCGTCGAGCGCCGCGCGCGAGAGCCCCGCGACGTCGCGGACGTGCGCCGGTGCAGCGCCTCCGCCAGCACCTCCGCGAGGATGGCGACGGCC
>CAXRBC010000178.1:0-9152 GCA_964228515.1 Ilumatobacteraceae bacterium | reverse complement strand
CTGATCAACACGGTGCCGGCCATGCCGCTCGACGGTGCGGCGGGCACGCCCGCGCTCGGGGCGGGTCGCGGTGGGCTGTCGGGTCGCGCCATCCACGCCGTCGCGGTGCGGTGCGTGCGCGACGTGCGGCTCGCGCATCCGGGCCTCCCGATCGTCGGCGCGGGCGGCGTCGCCGAGGCTCGCGACGCGCTGGATCTGATGGCCGCGGGTGCGTCCGCCGTGCAGGGCGGCACCGCGACCTTCGCCGAGCCGCGCGCCGCGCGGCGGATCGCTCGCGACCTCGCGGCCTGGGCGCAGCGACGCGGTGTGGCGGACTGGTCGGAGGTGGCGGCCCGCGGCCTCGCGTACAGTTGATCGATGCCGCAGCCGCCCGCGCTCACCGATGAGCAGCGTCGCCGGGCGATCGACAAGGCGCGCGCCGTGCGCGCGGCGATGTCGCGGGCCCGCGAGGACCTCGCCCGAGGCGCGCTCAGCCTCTCGGCGGTGCTCGCGCCGAGGGAGGCGTCCGACCCCGTGGCGCGGCTTTACGTGGTGAAGGTGCTGGAGTCGCTGCCCGGGGTCGGCAAGGTCTCGGCGCGCCGCGCCCTCGAGGAGCTCGGCATCGGGGAGCGCCGCCGCGTGTCGACGCTCGGGCCGCAGCAGCGCGCGGCGCTCGTCGCGAGGTTCCCCGCGTGAGCCTCACCATCGTCGTCTCGGGGCCGGGCGGCGTGGGCAAGAGCACCATCGTCGAGCGCCTCATCGCGCAGGACCCGCTGCTGTGGCTCAGCCGCTCGTGGACCACCCGGGCCCGTCGCGACGGCGAGCCCGCGGACGCCTACCACTTCGTCACGCGCGCCGAGTTCGAGCGCCACATCGAGGAGGGGGGGTTCCTCGAGTGGACCAATTTCCTCGGCAACTACTACGGCACGCCGATCCCGAGCCCGCCCGCCGGGCGCGACATCGTGCTCGAGATCGAGGTCGACGGCGCGCGCCAGGTCAAGGCGATCGATCCCGCGGCGCTGCTGATCTTCGTGTTGCCGCCCTCGCGCGAGGAGCAGCGGGCGCGCCTGCGGGGCCGCGGGGACGCGGACCAGAAGGTCGAGCAGCGGGTGCGCAAGGCCGAGGAGGAGGAGCCCGTCGGCAGGGCGCTCGCCGACCACGTGCTGGTCAACGACGACCTCGACGTCACCATCGCGCGGATGGCGGGGATCATCCGCGACGCCCGGGGCGCCTGAACCCCCGATAGCATCACCCGCCGTGCTCAAGCCGGCGATCGAGAACCTGATGGACAAGACCGCGTCGAAGTTCGCGCTCGTGACGCTCGCCTCGCGGCGCGCGCGCGAGATCAACGCCTACTTCAACCAGCTGGGCGAGGGTCTCGGCAACATGGTGCCTCCGCAGGTCAGCAGCACCGCCGTCAAGCCGCTCACGATCAGCTTCGAGGAGATCGCGGCGGGCAAGATCAAGATGATCCCCAAGACGCTCGAGGAGATCGAGGCCGAGGCCGCGCGCCTCGCCGCGGAGGCGGAGGCCGCCGAGGCCCAGGCCGCCGCCGACGCCGTCGCCGAAGTCGCCACCGACGCCTGAGCCCGTCGGGCCGCGGCGCGACGAGGCTCGGTCGGCCGTGAGCGTGCTCGCAGGCCGTCACGTCGTCCTCGGCGTCGCCGGGGGCATCGCGGCGTACAAGTCGGTCGAGCTCTGCCGCCGGCTCGTCGACGCAGGCGCGCACGTCGCGCCCATCATGACGGCCGACGCCGAGCGGTTCGTCGGCAAGGTCACCCTGTCGGCGCTCGCGTCCGAGCCCGTCCACACGAGCCTGTGGGACGACGCCGAGCCGATCCCGCACACGGTCCTCGGTCAACGGGCGGACCTCGTGGTGGTCGCGCCCGCGACGGCACGGGTGATCGCGGCCTACGCCGCGGGACTCTCGTCCGACCTGCTCGTCGCCACCCTCGTCGCGACCCGCGCCCCGGTCCTCGTGTGCCCCGCGATGCACACCGAGATGTGGGAGCACGCGAGCACGCGGGACAACCTCGCGACCCTGCGGCGCCGCGGGGTGCACGTGCTCGAGCCGGAGTCGGGTCGCCTGGCCGGCGGCGACGTGGGGACGGGGCGGCTCGCCGACCCGGCGCGCATCGTGGCGGAGATCGAGCGGATCCTCTCGCCCGGCGACCTCGACGGCCTGCGCGTCGTGGTGACCGCCGGCGGCACGCGCGAGCCGATCGACGCCGTGCGCGTGGTGACCAACCGCTCGAGCGGACGCCAGGGGCACGCGCTCGCCGACGAAGCCGCGGCCCGCGGCGCCAAGGTGACGCTGGTGACGACCGCCGCGCTGCCGGCCCCCGCGACGGCCGACGTGGTGCGCGTGGAGACCGCCGCCCAGATGCTCGACGCGGTGCGCGCCGCGATGCGCGACGCGGACGTGCTCGTGATGGCCGCCGCGGTCGCCGACGCGCGCCCCGAGTCGGCGTCGCAGGGCAAGCTCAAGAAGGACCCGACCACGGGGCGCATCGCGGGCCTCGACGCGCTGAGGATGGTGCCGACGACCGACGTGCTGGCCGACGCCGCGGCGACGCGGCGGGCCGGGCAGGTGCTCGTGGGCTTCGCCGCCGAGACCCCCGCGGGCGGCCCCGCGCTGGAGGACCTCGCGCGGGCCAAGCTCGCGCGCAAGGGCGTCGACCTCGTGGTGGCCAACGACGTGTCGCGTCCCGACGCGGGCTTCGAGACCGAGACCAACGAGGTGGTGATCGTGTCGGGCGTCGGCGCATCGCGCGTGTCGCGGCGCGACAAGCGCGCGATCGCGGCGGCCGTGTGGGATAGCGTGGCGGCGATCCGCCGAGGCGCGGACCCGCACCAGATCCGACACGACCTCCACGGGGGAGCCCGATGAGCGCCTACACCTTCACCTCCGAGAGCGTCACCGAGGGCCACCCGGACAAGATGGCCGACCAGGTCTCCGACGCCGTGCTCGACGCGATCCTGGAGGAGGACCCGGACGGCCGCGTCGCCTGCGAGACCCTGCTCACCACGGGCCTCTGCGTCGTCGCCGGCGAGATCACCACCGACGCCTACGTCGACATCCCGCGCATCGCGCGCTCCGTGATCACGTCCATCGGGTACGACAATGCGCAGTACGGCTTCGACGGCAACACGTGCGGCGTCATCGTGAGCATCGACGAGCAGAGCCCCGACATTGCGCAGGGCGTCGACAAGAGCGAGGAGATCCGTGGCGCGGGTGGCGCCGACCCCCTCGACACGCAGGGCGCGGGCGACCAGGGGATGATGTTCGGCTACGCCTGCGACGAGACGGACGCGCTCATGCCGTTGCCGATCTGGCTGGCGCACCGCCTGGCCGAGCGCCTCGCCGACGTGCGCAAGTCGGGCGCCATCCCGTACCTGCGTCCCGACGGCAAGACGCAGGTGACCTTCGACTACGAGGGCGGTCGCCCCGTGCGCCTGCGGACGGTGCTCATCTCGACGCAGCACGCCGATGGGATCAATCGTGACACGGTCATCCGTCCCGACCTGATCGAGCAGGTCATCCGCCCCACGATCCCCGCGGCGTTCGCCGGGGACGACTACGCGGTGTACGTCAACCCGACGGGGGAGTTCGTCAAGGGTGGTCCCCACGCCGACACGGGCCTCACGGGGCGCAAGATCATCGTCGACACGTACGGCGGCATGGGCCGCCACGGCGGCGGCGCCTTCTCGGGCAAGGACCCGTCCAAGGTCGACCGCAGCGCGGCCTACGCGGCCCGGTGGGTGGCCAAGCACGTCGTCGCCGCCGGCGCCGCGACGCGCTGCGAGGTGCAGGTGGCGTACGCGATCGGCATGTCCAAGCCGATCAGCGTGCTCGTCGAGACCTTCGGCACGCACACGGTCGCGCCGGACCGCATCGTGGACGCCGTCAACGCGACGTTCGACCTGCGGCCCGCGGCGATCATCCGCGACCTCGACCTGAAGCGTCCGATCTACCGACGCACCGCGGCCTACGGTCACTTCGGCCGCACCGGCGACACCTTCACCTGGGAGCGGCTCTCCCGGCTCGACGCGTTCCGGGCGGCGCTCGGTCGCTGAGGCCCGCCCGGTGCGCGCGCTGACCCGCGTCGCGCGCGTCGTGCCCGACGTGACGGGCGTGGACAAGGCGTTCGACTACCTCGTCCCCGACGAGCTGGCGGACGCGGTGCGCGTCGGCGTGCGCGTGCGAGTGCCGCTGCACGGCCGCAGCGTCGCCGGATGGGTCGCGCACGTCGCCGACCGCGACCCCGACGTGCCCGTCGCGCGCATGCGTCGCATCGCCAAGGTCCTCGGCCTCGGCCCGACGCCGGACATCGTCGAGCTCGCGGAGTGGGCGACGCGCCGGTGGGCGGGTCGCCCCCGCGCCTTCCTCGCCGCCGCGGCGCCGAAGACGCTCGTCACCGCGCTGCCCCCGCCCCGGCACCTGTCGCGCATCACGCGCCACGTCTCGCCCGAGGTCGACGCCCTCCTCGCGCGTGGGGGAGGCATCCTGCGCGTGGGCCCGCGCTTCGACCTCGCGCCGGTGCTCGCGGCGCTCGCGTACCACGGCCCGTCGCTCGTCGTCGTGCCGACGCAGCAGGCGGCCCGCACGCACGCGGCGTCGCTGAGGGCCCGCGGCTACCACGTGGCCCCCTGGCCCGAGCAGTGGGCGGCGGCGCGGGCGGGAGCCGACGTCGTCATCGGCACGCGCAGCGCCGCGTGGGCGCCGATCGAGGACCTGCGCCTGGTCGTGGTGGTCGACGAGCACGACGACGTGCTGCAGGAGGAGCGCTCGCCCACCTGGCACGCGCGGGACGTCGCGATCGAACGGGCGCGCCGCCTCGGCGCGCCGTGCGTGCTCGTGACGCCCGCGCCCTCCGTCGCCGCCCGCGAGTGGGCGGGCGATCGGGTGGAGCGGGTGGGCGCCGCCGCGGGCGACTGGCCCGAGGTGCGGGTGGTCGATCGGTCGGCCGGGGACGGGTGGACCACGTCGCTCGTGACGCCCGAGCTCACGGAGGAGCTGCGCGATCGCGCCCGGCGCGTGGTGTGCGTGCTCAACGTGGCGGAGCGATCGGCGCTGTGCGCGTGCGCGGCGTGCCGCACGATCCTGCGCTGCGAGGCATGCGACGCCGCCGTCGGCCACACGACGGCGGGCGACCTCGAGTGCAGGCGATGCGGCACGCGCCGTCCGGTCGTGTGCCAGTCGTGCGGGGCGAGCGCGGTGGCGGACCTGCGACCCGGCGTCGCGCGCCTACGCCGCGAGCTCGAGGTGGCCGCGCGGCGACCAGTCGCCGCGGTGACGGCGTCGACGCGCTCGGTCGACGAGCGATGCGACGTGTTCATCGGGACCGAGGCCGTCCTGCACCGGGTGCGGCACGCCGACACCGTCGCCTTCCTCGACGCCGACGCGGAGATCCTCGCCCCCAGGTATCGCGCGGGGGAGATCGCGCTCGGGCTGTTCGTCCACGCCGCGCGCCTCGTCGCGGGCTCCGCCGCGCCGCGCATCCTCGCCCAGACGCTCGTGCCGGCGCATCCGCTGCTGACGGGCCTGGCGGCCGGCGACCCGGACCCTGCGGTCGAGGCCGACTGCGCGCGTCGGCGCGAGCTGGGCTTCCCTCCCTTCGGCGCCATCGCCAGCGTGAGCGGGCAGGGCACGAGGGCGTGGCTGGAGCGCATCGGCGACTCGCTCGCCGTGCGCGTCGCGGTGCACGACGCGCAGCACGGCATGGTGCGCGCGCAGGGCTGGGGCGAGCTCGGCCGCGCGATGCTCGAGACCCCGCGCCCGCCGCGCGCTCGCATCGTCGTGCACGTCGATCCGCCGCGGGTCTGACGCCCCACGGAGCGCCGCTCGTAGGCTCGTCGCCGTGACCTACGAGATCCGCACCTTCGGCGATCCGGTGCTCAAGTCGGCGGCGGCCGAGGTGGACCGCATCGACGGCACGATCGCGCGCCTCGCCGACGAGATGCTGGACGTGATGTACGAGGCGCCGGGCCTGGGCCTGGCCGCCACGCAGATCGGCGTGCAGAAGCAGGTGTTCGTCTACGACATCGCCTCGGCGGTCGGCGACGACGACGACGCCCGCGACCCGCGAGTGCTGCTCAACCCGAGGATCGTCGAGGCTCGCGGCGAGTGGGTCTACGACGAGGGCTGCCTCTCGATCCCCGGACTGTCGGTCGAGATCGTGCGCCCCAGGGAGGTGCTGGTGCGGGGAGTGGATCTCGACGGCAACGAGGTGGAGATCGAGGCCGACGACCTGCTGGCGCGACTGTTCCAGCACGAGGTCGACCACCTGCAGGGAGTGCTCATGTTCGAGCGCATGACGCCCGAGCAGCGCAAGGAGGCGCTCGCCGCGTGGCGCCGCCGCGAGGAGCTCGGCCCCCGTGCCGCGCCCGCGCACGTGCGCATCGGGTGACGACCCTCGCCACCTTCCCCCGCGGCGGGGCGCGCCGCGTCGTCTATCTCGGCACGCCCGACGTGGCGGTGCCGCCGCTCGATGCGCTCCTGGACGCGGGCATCGAGGTCGTCCTGGTGGTCACGCGCCCGGACGTGCGGCGAGGGCGCGGCAACGCCACGACACCGAGCCCGGTCAAGGCGCGCGCGCTCGCGCGCGGCATCGCGGTCACCTCGGAGGTCCGCGACGTGCTGCGGCTCGCCGACGAGGGGCCCCTCGCCGGGGTGGTCGTGGCGTACGGGGCGCGCATCCCGGACGACGTGCTCGCGCGGGTGCCGATGCTCAACCTGCACTTCTCGCTGCTGCCGCGCTGGCGCGGGGCGGCGCCCGTCGAGCGGGCGCTGCTGGCCGGCGATGCCGAGACGGGCGCGTGCGTGATGTCGGTGGCGTCCGCGATGGACGCGGGCGCGGTGCACGCCGTCGCGCGCACCGCGATCGGCGCCGACGACACGACGGTCTCGCTGCGCGCCCGGCTGCTGGCGATCGGGGTGCCGCTGCTCGGCGCCGCGGTGCGCGACGGGGTCGGGGAGGGCGAGCCCCAGCGCGGCGAGCCCGTGCACGCGGGCAAGATCGGCGCGGCGGACCTGCGGATCGACTGGGCGCGCCCCGCCGCGGAGCTCGACCGCCTGGTGCGGGTCGGCGGCGCGCACACCACGATGCCGTCGGGCGCCCGCCTGCGCGTGCGCGAGGCCCGTGCGCGCGCCGCGGACGACGCCTGGCGCGACGCGCTGCCGGGCACGGCGGGCACGCTCGGGACGGGGATCGTCGTGCGTGCGGGGGACGGACTGCTCGAGCTGTTGCGGGTGCAGCCCGAGGGCCGCGAGTCGATGGACGCGCGCGACTGGTGGCGCGGCGCGCGCCGCGCGCCGGGCGAGCGACTCGGCGGGCCGGCCCCGCAGGAGGCGCGGGGGATCGGCCCAGGCCGCCGCTAGCATCGTCACTCGCGTCGCCGGCCTCGTGCCGGGGGCGCACGCGAAAGTTGGGCGGAGACGCCCCACCTCGCCACCACCAGACCGGATTCGTCCGGCGGTCCGCTCGGTCGGACGGTGAGTGCGTCCAGGTCGCGGCGTGCGGGCAGGGCCCGCCGCTCCGGCTCGGCGCGCGAGCCGCCAGCCGGTCGGTCCCCGCGACGTCGACTACGAGGAGGCACCGCCGCTTGACCAGCAGTGACCAGTCATAGCAACGCCGACCAACGAGCCGCGCTACAACGACAGGATCCGCGCCCCCAAGGTGCGTCTCGTCGACGCCGACGGCTCACAGGTGGGCATCGTCACCCTCGAGGCGGCACTGGATCGGGCCCGCAAGTCCGATCTCGACCTCGTCGAGGTCGCGCCCCTCGCGGAGCCGCCCGTGTGCCGGATCATGGACTACGGGAAGTTCCGCTACGAGGAGGCGCAGCGACTCAAGGAGTCGCGCAAGAAGACGGTGCAGATCACCATGAAGGAGGTCAAGTTCAAGCCGAAGATCGCCAAGGGCGACTTCGACACCAAGGTGCGGCACATGCTCGAGTTCCTGGAGGAGGGCCACAAGGTGAAGGTGACCCTCCAGTTCAGGGGACGCGAGGTGGCCCACCCGGAACTCGGCACCAAGATCCT
This sequence comes from Ilumatobacteraceae bacterium, assembly GCA_964228515.1. Classification (GTDB taxonomy): domain Bacteria; phylum Actinomycetota; class Acidimicrobiia; order Acidimicrobiales; family Ilumatobacteraceae; genus CAXRBC01. The sequence goes on along the minus strand of CAXRBC010000178.1, from coordinate 1,129 downwards.
CGACGCGGTCCTCGAGCAACTCGGGCCCGTGGCGCGGATCGACACCTCGGCGCGACTCGAGGGTCGCAGCATGACGATGGTCCTCTCGCCGGAGCGCAAGCCCCAGCAACGCAAGCCGCAGGCACCGGCGAAGGCCGGCGCGCACGACACGACCGAGACCCCGACCACCGACTCACCCACCCAGCAGGAGACCTGACATGCCGAAGATGAAGACCTCCAAGACCGCCGCGAAGCGCTTCCGCAAGACGGGCAAGGGCAAGCTGCGCCGCCAGCAGGCGATGCGCCAGCACCTCTTCGAGCACAAGCCGAGCACCCGCACCCGCCGCCTGGACGGCACGGTCGACGTGCACCCCGGCGACGCCCGCAAGATCAAGCGTCTCCTCGCCGAGCGCTGATCGAGACCCGACCCACCCACCACCCACCCACGAGCAGGAGGACACCCCATGGCACGCGTCAAGCGATCCAACCACGCCCGTAAGAAGCACCGCGCGGTGCTCGAGAAGGCGAAGGGCTACTACGGCGACCGCAGCCGCACGTTCCGCTCGGCCAACGAGCAGGTCATGCACTCGGGCCAGTACGCCTTCCACCACCGCCGGGCCAAGAAGGGCGAGTTCCGCAGCCTCTGGATCCAGCGGATCAACGCGGGCTGCCGCGAGCACGGCTTCACCTACAGCCGGCTCATCGCCGGCCTCGGGGCCGCGGGCGTCAAGGTCGACCGCAAGATCCTCGCCGACCTCGCGGTGCACGACGCCGCGGCGTTCGCCAAGCTCGTGGAGACCGCGAGGGGCGCGCTCGTCTGACGCACGCTCCGCTGGCGCTCCGCAACGAGCGGGTCCGGCGGCTGCGTTCGCTCGCCCGTGAGCGTCGCCTGCGCGACGCCGAGGGCGTGGTCGTCGTCGAGGGTCCGACCCTCGTCGCCGAGGCGCTGCGCGCCGGCTGGGAGCTCGAGTCGCAGTGGCTCGCGCCCGGCGCCGACCCCGTGCCCGGCGCGGGCGAGGAGTGGCGACTCGCCGACGGCGTGATCGAGAAGGTCGCGACCACCACGACGCCGCAGCCGGTCATCGCGGTCGCGCGCCGCCCCGGACGGGCGGCGGCGCTGCTCGCCGACGGCGCCGCGCGCGGCGGGGGG
>CAXRBC010000177.1:0-3688 GCA_964228515.1 Ilumatobacteraceae bacterium | reverse complement strand
CCTCGGCGAGGTCGCCGACGCGCCGCAGCACGTCGTGCAGCTCGTCGGCCGAGCGGGCGCCGCGTCCCTCCGTGAGGCGCTGGAGCGAGAGCTCCAGGTCGGCGAGGGCGCTCGGGTCGAGCAGCTCGCGCAGCTCCTCCGCGCCGAGCAGCTCGTTGAGCAGGTCGCGATCCAGCGCGAGCGCGGCGGCGCGGCGCTCGGCGAGCGGCGCGTCGCCCTCGTACATGTAGGCGGCGATCCAGTTGAACAGGAGGCCCTGCGCGAAGGGCGAGGCCTTGGGTGTCTCGACGTCCACCACGCGGATCGCGCGGGAGCGCACCCGCGACAGCACGTCGCGCAGCGCGGGCACGTCGAAGACGTCCTGGAGGCACTCGCGCGAGGTCTCGAGCAGGACGGGGAACGTCGGGTGGCGCGCGGCCACCGCGAGCAGGTCCGCGGCGCGCTGGCGCTGCTGCCACAGCGGGGTGCGCTCGCCCGGGCGGCGGCGCGGCAGCAGGAGCGCGCGCGCCGCGCATTCGCGGAAGCGGGCGGCGAACAGCGAGGTGTCCGGCAGCGCGGCGACCACCTCGTCGTGCACCGCCTCGGGAGGAGGGAACAGCTCGTCCATGGGCACCTCGGCGATCGCCTCGGGGAGTCGCAGCACGATGCCGTCGTCGCCGTACATCGTGTCGACGGGCATGCCCCAGCGCGCGGCGAGTCGACGCTCGATCGCCATCGCCCACGGCGCGTGCACGGGCGTGCCGAAGGGCGTGTGGATGCACACGCGCCAGTCGCCGATGTCGTCGCGGAACTTCTCGACCAGGATCGTGCGGTCGTCGGGCACCGTGCCCGTGGCCTCCTCCTGCTCGGCGAGGTAGGAGAGCAGGTTGGTCGCCGCGAGCTCGTCGAGCCCGTGATCGGTGCGCAGGCGGTCGCGCGCCGCGTCGGTGCCGAGGCCGCGCACCTCGCGCACGAACGCGCCGACGGCGCGACCCAGCTCGACGGGTCGGCCGAGGCGGTCGCCGTGCCAGAACGGCATCTTGCCCGGCTGGCCCGGCGCGGGCGTGACGACGACGCGGTCGAAGGTGATGTCCTCGATGCGCCAGGTGGAGGCCCCGAGCAGGAAGGTCTCGCCGGGGCGCGTCTCGTAGACCATCTCCTCGTCGAGCTCGCCGACGCGCGTGCCGTCGGGCATGAACACCCCGAAGAGCCCGCGGTCGGGGATGGTGCCCGCGTTGGTCACCGCGAGGCGCTGCGCCCCCTCGCGCGCCCGCACCGTGTCGCGCACGCGGTCCCACACGATGCGCGGCCGCAGCTCGCGGAACTCCTCGCTCGGGTACCGCCCCGCGAGCAGGTCGAGCACGCCGTGCAACACCGCGTCGGAGGTCTCGGCGAAGGGCGCTGCGCGCCGCAGCATCGCGGCGAGGTCCGCGACCGGCAGGTCGGGGTGCATCGCGACGTGCGCGACGATCTGCTGGGCGAGCACGTCCAGCGGCGAGCGCAGGTAGCGGGTGGTCTCGATCTCGGCGTCGCGCATCGCGCGCACGACGACCGCGGACTCGAGCAGGTCGTGGCGATGCTTGGGGAAGATCTTGCCGACGCTCGGCGCGCCCACCTGGTGGCCCGCGCGGCCCACGCGCTGCATGCCGCGACTCACGGCGCCCGGCGACTCGACCTGCACGACGAGGTCGACCGCGCCCATGTCGATGCCGAGCTCGAGGCTGCTCGTGGCGACGATGCCGCGGAGGTGCCCCTGCTTGAGCTGGTCCTCGATCTGGATGCGCTGCTCGCGGGCGAGCGAGCCGTGGTGCGCGCGCACGAGCTCGCCCTCGACGCCGCGCTCGGCGGCCAGCTCGTTGAGCTGCGAGGCGAGGCGCTCGGCCTGTCGGCGCGCGTTGCAGAACACGATGGTGCTGCGGTGCGCGAGGACCAGATCGAGGATGCGCGGGTAGATGCTCGGCCAGATGCTCGTGCGCCGCTCGGCGAGCGCGGCCGAGGCGGGGCCGCTGCGCAGCTCGGTGCGCGCCGCGCCGAGGTCCGCCATGTCCTCGACCGCGACGACGACCTCGAGATCGAGCGCCTTGCGCGAGCCCGAGTCGACGATGTGCACGTCGCGGGGGCGCCCGTCGCGCGACCCGCCGAGGAACGCGGCGACCTCCTCGAGCGGTCGCTGCGTGGCCGAGAGGCCGATGCGCTGGGGCGGGCGGGCGGTGAGCGCCTCGAGACGCTCGAGCGAGACCATCAGGTGCGCGCCACGCTTGGTCGGCGCGAGCGAGTGGATCTCGTCGATGATCACGGTCTCGACGTGGCGGAGCGTCGCGCGGGCCTCCGACGTGAGCATGAGGAAGAGGCTCTCCGGCGTGGTGATGAGCACGTCGGGCGGCTCGCGGCGCAGGCGGCGGCGCTCGGCCGCGCTCGTGTCGCCCGTGCGCAGCCCCACCGCGGGCTCGCGGAAGGGCTCGCCGAGTCGCTCCGCGGCGTGGCGGATGCCGACGATGGGGGCGCGCAGGTTCTTCTCCACGTCGAAGGCGAGTGCCCGCAGCGGCGAGACGTACAGCACGCGCGTGCGCGCCTCGGCGTCGGGCGGCTCGGTCGACACGAGGCGGTCGATGCACCAGAGGAACGCGGTGAGCGTCTTGCCGCTGCCGGTCGGCGCGCAGATCAGCACGTGGCGGCCGTCGGCGATCGCGGGCCATCCGTCGCGCTGCGGCGGCGTCGGCGCGTCGAAGGACGTCGCGAACCACTCGCGCACCGCCGGCGCGAAGCGGTCGAGCATCTCCGCGACAGTACCCGCGGGGTGTCTGGGTAACCTGACCGACGTGCACCCCGCCGGTGAGTTCCACCCGGCGTTCGAGGAGTACTGCGAGCGCATCTACGAGCTGCGCGAGGACAACGTCGACCTGATCCAGGCCCGCATCGCGGAGCGGCTGGACGTCTCGCGCGCATCCGTCTCCGAGATGATCAAGCGCATGACGGAGGAGGGACTCGTGGCCGCCAGCGGCGCCGCGGGCTCGCGGATCGCGCTCACGGCGGCGGGCCTCGCGCTGGCCGAGCGCGTCGTGCGCCGCCACCGCCTCGCCGAGCGCTTCCTCATCGACGTGCTGGGCCTGCCGTGGTCCACGTCGCACCACGAGGCCTGCAAGTGGGAGCACGTCATGAGCGACGAGGTGGAGGCCGCGATGACGCGCATGCTCGGCGCGCCGACGACCTGCCCGCACGGCAACCCCATCCCCCGCTCCGGCTACGAGCCGCCCGCGACGGTGGCGCTCGCGCAGGTGTCCGAGGGCGCGACCTTCTCCGTCTCTCGCATCCCCGAGGAGCTCGAGGAGGTGGACGGCATGCTCGACTTCCTCCAGCAGCGACGCCTCGTGCCCGGCGCGAGCGGCACCGTGCTGCGCACCTCCGGCGACGGCGACGTGACCGTGCGCACCGACCGCGACGTCGACGTGCACGCCTTCGCCAGCCGGCGCATCCTCGTCACGACCCCGTGAGGCGCGTCGCGCTGGTCGCCGCCGCGCTCGCCTGCGCGGGCTGCGCCACGACCGTCACCGACTCCGCGCGCGGCGGGGACGCCCCGCCGACGACCGTGCCGGTCACCGCGCCCGCCGTGGACGACGCGACGCCGACCGCCGAGATCTTCGCCGAGATGGCCGCGACGGCCGCCCGCCTCACCGAGGCGATGGCCGACGGCGACCGCACCGCGGCACGC
>CAXRBC010000176.1:0-5356 GCA_964228515.1 Ilumatobacteraceae bacterium | reverse complement strand
ATCCCCAGCACCTCGAAGTATCGCAGCGCCACGACCTCGAGGCCCGCGCCGTTGCAGAGGTCACGGAAGCGGCGCTTGGTGTATCGCCGCACGTGGCCCGTCTCGCGGTCGATGCGGGAGTACAGCAGCGGCATCGCAGGGACGAACACGAGGTACCGACCGCCCGGGCGCAGCGCAGCCGCCGCCATGGCGAACTCTCGCCGGTCGTCTGCGATGTGCTCGAGCACGCTCACGCACAGCACGGTGTCGAACGTGCGACCCTCGGCGGCGAGGCGCGCGTCGGCGCCGACCGAGTCGGCCTCGATGACCCGCACGTCGTCCCCGTCCCCGAACTTGGCGCGGATCTTGCGGGCGAGGATCGGCTCGGGCTCGACGGCCGTCACGTGCGCGCCCTCGCGCACGAGCCACTCGGCGATCGCCCCCGTCCCCGCCCCGATCTCGAGCACGTCGCGACCGAGGTGGCCGCGGAAGAGCGACGTGATGATCGGCAGCCCGTGCTCCTCGTTGTAGAAGTACTTGTCCTCGTCCGCGAGGGTCCCGACGACGTGGGCGGAGGTCATGCGGGGCCTAGGGGCGGGTGGCGACTGCGTCGACGATCGCCGCGAAGGCCGCGTCCGCGTCGATCGCGTCCAGGACCGTGGCGTTGGGCGACGGGCGCTCGAGCAGCCGCCGGTCGTCGATGACCGTCATCCCCCGCGTGTGCTCGCCGTCGATCTCCACCGCGACGTGGCGGGGCGAGCCGCCGAGCAGCGCCGGGTGCGTGAGCGCGAGCACCGCGCACACGTCGTGCATCGCCGCCCCCTCGAAGCCCTCGTGACGCTCGACGTACGTGCGGCTGAAGAACTCGAGCAGCCCCGCGAGGATCGGCCCGAGCCGCGGGTGGGCGGCGCGCACGGCCGCGATGCGCGGCGGCGTGGCCTGGAAGCGATGCGTGAGGTCGAGCCCGCTCATGATGATGGGCGCGCCGCAGGAGAAGACGGCCGCCGCGGCCTCGGGGTCGCACCACACGTTGAACTCGGCGGCCGCCGTGCGGTTGCCGAACCGCCCGCCGCCCATGAGCGAGATGCCGCGCAGCCGCCCCGCGAGGTCGGGCGCCGCGCGCAGCGCCAGCGCGACGTTGGTCAGCGGGCCCGTCGGCACGAGCCAGAGGTCGGGATCGGCGCGCACCGCGTCGACGATGAAGTCGACGGCGCGGTCGGAGTCGGCCGGTCGCGACGGCTCGGGCAGGTCGGCGCCGTCCATGCCGCTCTCGCCGTGCACGTACGCGGCGTGGACGGGCTCGGCCACGAGCGGCCGCGCGGCGCCGGCGTGCAGGGGCGCGCGGATGCCGCAGAGGTCCATGACGATGCGCGCGTTGCGCGTGGTGCGCTCGAGCGGGGCGTTGCCCGCGACGGTCGTGATGCCGACGATCTCGGCGTAGTGCGACGCGACCAGGATCGCGAAGGCGTCGTCGTGCCCCGGGTCGCAGTCGATCAGTACCCGGGGTCGGTCGGGCACGCGGTCAGCCGCGGGGATGGTGGCAGGCGACGAACTGTCCCGGGCCCACCTCGCGCAACTGCGGCTCCTGCTGCGTGCAGAGCTCGGTCGCGGCCGGGCAGCGCGTGCGGAAGCGGCAGCCCGAGGGCGGCGCGAGGGGCGACGGCGGCTCGCCCTGCAGCGGGATGGTCGCGCGGGCGCGCGTGGGGTCGGGCACCGGCACGGAGTTGATCAGCGCCGAGGTGTAGTGGTGCGCGGGACGCGCGTAGATGGCGTCGGGCGTGCCGACCTCGCAGACCTTGCCGAGGTACATCACCATGATGCGGTTGGACACGGCCTTCACGACCGCGAGGTCGTGGCTGATGAAGATCATCGTGAGGCCGAAGCGGTCCTTCATGTCCTGCAACAGGTTGAGGATCTGGGCCTGGATGCTCACGTCGAGCGCCGACACGGGCTCGTCGCAGATGAGCATGCGCGGCTCGAGCGCCAGCGACCGCGCGATGCTGATGCGCTGGCACTGGCCCCCGGAGAACTCGTAGGAGCGCCGATCGAGCACGAGCGCCGGGTCGAGTCCGACGTTCTCGAGCAGCGCGTTGACCCGCGCGGCGCGGGCGGCCTCGTCGCCGCGCTGCCAGATCCAGAGCGGCTCCTCGACCAGCTGCTTGACCGTCATGCGCGGGTCGAGCGACGAGATCGGGTCCTGGAAGATCATCTGGATCGCCGTGCGGGCCTCGCGCAGCTCGTCCGTGCCGAGTCGGGTGAGGTCGCGCCCCTCGAAGACCACCTCGCCCGAGGTCGGCGGCGGCACCTGCAGCACGGCCTTGCCGAGCGTCGTCTTGCCGCAGCCCGACTCGCCGACGATCGCGAGGGTCTCGCCGCGCAGCACGTCGAAGCTCACGTTGCTCACCGCGTGCACCTTGCGGCCGCCGCCGGCCTTGAACTCCACGACGACGTTGCGCGCCTCGAGCACCGCGTCCGCGCCACCGCGCATGTGCGCCGTCCCGCCGCCGGCCATCAGCGCGCACCCCCGAGCGGATACCAGCAGCGGTAGAGATGGCCGTCGGGATCCGCCGCGAGCGGCGGGTGCTCCGCGCGGCACTTGGGCTGCACGTACGGGCACCTGTCGGCGAAGCCGCAGCCCGACGGTCGATTGACCGGGTCGGGCAGGCGGCCCTCGATGACCTGGAGCTTCTGGCCCGACGGCTGGTCGACCTTGGGGATCGAGTTGAGCAGCGCCTCGGTGTACGGCATGCGCATGCGGGCGAACAGCGCGCGCGTCGGCGCCTGCTCCACGACCTCGCCCGCGTACATCACCGCGACCCGGTCGGTGTTGCCCGCGACGACGCCGAGGTCGTGCGTGATCAGCACCATCGACATGCCGAGCTCCCGCCGCAGGTCGCGCAGCAGCTCGAGGATCTGGGCCTGCACGGTCACGTCGAGCGCCGTCGTGGGCTCGTCGGCGAAGAGGAGCTTGGGTCGGCACGCGATCGCCATCGCGATCATCACGCGCTGGCGCATGCCACCCGACAGCTGGTACGGGAACTTGCGGAGCATCTCGGTCGGATCCGGGATGCGCACGAGGCGAAGGAGCTCGGCGCTGCGCGCCATCGCGTCCGCCTTGCCCATGCCGAGGCGCACGCGCAGGGCCTCGGACACCTGGGCGCCGATGCGCCGCACCGGGTTGAGCGCCGTCATGGGGTCCTGGAAGATCATCGACATCCCGGTGCCGAACTGCTCGCGCACGACGTCCCGCGGCGCCACCGACAGGTCGTGGCCGTCGAACACCACCGAGCCGGTGCGGTGCGCGTTGCTCGTCGTGAGCAGTCCCATCGCGCCGCGGCACAGCACGGTCTTGCCCGAGCCCGACTCGCCCACGACGCCGACGCTCTCGCCGGCCGGGACGTCGAGGTCGACGCTGCGCACCGCCTGCAGCGACCCGCGCGGGGTGTCGAATGCGACCGAGACGTCGCGCAGGGCGAGCAGCGCCGTCACAGCCGCGACTCCCGCAGGTCGAGCCGCGAGCGGAGGTAGTCGCCCACCTGGTTGCACGCGATCACCGTGAGCGCCAGCGCGACGACGGGCACGATCATCGCGTGGGGCGTGTACTCGATCTCGCCGCGCACGCGCGAGATCATCGCGCCCCAGCTCGTGCCCTCGGTGATGCCGACGCCGAGGAGCGAGAGCGCGCCCTCCGCCACGATCACCACGCCCACGGCGAGGACGCCGACCGCGTAGATGGCGGGCAGGACGTTGGGCACGATGTGGCGCCGGATGATGTCGAGGTCCTTCATGCCCATGGTCTTGGCCGCGACGACGAACTCGCGGCTCGTCCACGAGAGCGTCGCGCCGCGGGCGATGCGCCCGAGGATCGGCACGATCACGATCGTCAGCGAGACGATCAGTACCACCACGCGGCGGGCCGGGGCGACGGGGATGCTGGGGTCCGCGGTGGTCGCGAGCACGGCCACGAGCGCGAGGCCGAGCACGAGGTTGGGGATCGCGAGCACGATGTTGAACGCCGTGTTGACGACGTAGTCCGCGCGGCCGCGGCGGTAGGCCGACGCGATGCCGATGGCCGCGCCGAGCGCGCCCCCGATACCGACCGACACCACCGCGATGAGCAGGGACAGCCGCGACCCCGCGATCACGTTGGCGAGCAGGTCGTAGCCGTTGCTGTCGGTGCCGAGCAGGTGGCCGGGGGAGAACACGCCGACCCCCATCGCCTCGAAGTCGGCCTCGGCGAAGTCCGGCAGCGGGAGGACGGGCCCGACGATCGCGAGCGCGGCGATGAAGGCGAGCCAGCCCGCCGCGACGCGCGTGAAGGTGTCGGCCCTAGCGAGCACGACGGTCCCTGGCCCTCGGGTCGACGAACCCGATCGCGACGTCGACGATGGCGTTGAAGAACACGTACCCGATCGCGATGACCGCGATGTACGACTGCACCGCGAAGTACTGGCGCGAGAAGATCGCCCGCCCCAGCTCGGAGCCCATGCCCGGGATGGTGAAGATGGTCTCGATCACGAGGGTGCCGCCGATGAGGGCGCCCATATTGAGTGCCGCCGAGGTGAGCAGCGTCACGCTGGACGGGCGCAGCACGTGCGTCCAGAGGATGCGGCGCGTCGAGAGGCCCTTGGAGACCGCCATCGTGACGAAGTCCTCGCGGAGGGCCGCGATGACGTCGACCCGCAGGATGCGGGTGTAGGTGGCGATGAGCGGGATCGCGAGCGAGAGCACGGGCAGCGCGACGTGGCGGAAGTGGTCGACGAGGCCGTCCCCCGGTGCCACGTAGTCGAGGGGCGGCAGCCAGCCCAGCCAGACGCCGACGACGAGGGCCAGCACGAGGCCGAACACGAAGTTGGGGATGGACGCGGCGGTGAAGAGCCCGTAGCTGATCACCTTGTCCTTCTTGGTCCCCGCGCGGAACGCGGTGTAGACGCCGAGCGGCACGGCGACGGCGAGCGCCACGACCTGGACATACAGGATCAGCAGCAGCGACACGCGCAGGGCGGGCCAGAGGTAGGCGCTGACCGGCTCGGACTTGAAGCCCGCGGAGACGTACCAGCCGAAGTCGCCGCGCAGGATGTCGACGAACCACGACAGGTAGAAGGAGATGGGGCCCTTGTCGAGCCCGAGCTCGCGGATCTGGGCCTGGCGGCCCGCCTCGTCGAATGCCGTGACGTAGAGCTCCTCGAGTCCGACCGGCAGGAGGCGCAGGAGCATCGAGACGAGGAACGTGGCACCGACCAGCACAAGGAGCAACTGGCCCACGTATCGCGCGGTGCCGGCGAGCCACGCCGTCGTCGAACGTCCCATCGTCAGATCCCGCCCGCAACCTAATGGTCCGCCCGCGACCCCCGGAACATGCGAGTGGGGGGGGGGG
>CAXRBC010000175.1:0-13960 GCA_964228515.1 Ilumatobacteraceae bacterium | reverse complement strand
CCGCGTCGCAACAGCCGCACCTCGCCCGCACGCATCGTGTCCGCGCCGCGGGCTCGACGCAGGTCGGCGCGGCGCGCGCGCTCGCGCCCGCCGGCCGGGCCCGCGCCCAGCGCGAGCTCCACGTCGTGCGTCGCCTCGGTCGGCGCGCCCGCGGCGTGGCGCGCGACGCCGAAGGGCACGCGCGCGAGCCGCATCGCACCGTCCGGCGCGGGGGCGACGGCCGACGCCACCCACTCGGGTCCCGCTCCGTCGCACGTCGCCGTGCGCACGAAGGCCTCGACGTCCACGCGCTTGGTGGTGAAGGCCGCGCGCACCACGTTGTCCGACGACGCCATCACCTCGACCGCGCGGCCGCGCAGGTACGCGTGCACGACACCGGGGCGCAGCAGCACCGCGTCGCCGTCGCGCAGCGCGACGTGGCGCATGACGAGCGCGACGGCGACGCCGCGGTCGCCCGGGTGGCGCCGCCCCAGCTCCGCCGCCCACGCCGGCAGGCCCGGCCACGTCCCGCGCAGCACGGCGTCGGGCGCGAGCGCGCGCAGTTCGTCCGCACCGGCGCGCAGCACGCGACGCACGTACGCGTCCCGACCAAGCCGCTCGTAGGCGTCGGCCATCGAGCCGAGCCCGATCGGAGCGAGGCGCAGCCGCGCCTCGTCCGCGTCGATGAAGCCCGCGATCATCGTGAAGTCCCCGATGGCGCACAGCAGCTCGGGCTTGTCGGACGCGTCGCGGTACGTCCGCTCGGCGGCGTCGCGCGGCACGCCGCGCGCCTCCTCGGCCTCCCAGCCGGCGCGCGCCGCGGCCGCCGTCGGGTGCGTCTGCAGCGATAGCGGCGCGGCGACGGCGATCCACTTCACGAGGTACGGCAGCTCGCCGACCTCGTCGCGCAGCGACCGCCCCGCGCCGCGCGCCCCGTCGACCGGCGCCGCGCCGGTGGCTCCGACCGTCTCGACCCGCGTCTCGCCGTCCGGGTGCGTCCCGTACCACGCCTCCGCCCATGGCCGCCCGTCCGCCGCCGCGCCGAGCAGCGCGGGGAGCCACTCGGGCTCACCCCATGGGTAGTGCTTCACCGCGGGCAGCAGTCGTCGGATCACGTCCGGCCCCCCGCGTTCGCGCGTCCCGCGCCCATCGCCGCGCGGTCGGCTCAGCCGACGTCGAGCGCGGCGATCGCAGCCGCGGCCTCGGCGACGGGCACCTCGGCGCTCGAGCCGCGGCGGCGGCTGCGCACCTCGATCACGCCCTGCGCGAGCCCTCGCCCGACGATCGCGATCCGCGGCACGCCGATCAGCTCGGCATCCTTGAACTTCACGCCGGGCGACACCCCCGTCCGGTCGTCCAGCAGCACGCTCAGCCCGCGGGACTCGAGCTCGCCGCCGAGCCGCTCGGCGGCGGCGCAGGTGGCGTCGCCCGCCTTGCCCGCCACGACCACGTGCACGTCGGCGGGCGCCACGCTCGCAGGCCACTTCAGACCGATCTCGTCGTGGTTGGCCTCCGCGATCGCCGCCACCGCGCGCGACACGCCGATGCCGTAGCTGCCCATCGTCACGACCCGCTGCTTCCCGTTGGCGTCGAGCACCGTCAGGCCGAGGGCCTCGGCGTACTTGCGCCCGAGCTGGAAGACGTGCCCGATCTCGATCCCGCGGCGGATGCCCAGCGCGGAGCCGCACGACGGGCAGGCGTCCCCGTCCCGCACGTCCGCGGCGTCGACGACCCCGTCGGCCTCGAAGTCCCGGCCGTACACGACGTTGACCGCGTGGCGGCCGTGCTCGTTGGCCCCGGTCACCCAGGCGCTGCCGCGGGCGATGCTGCGATCCACGAGGTAGCGCACGCCGCTGGGGGAGCGCAGGCCGAGTCGCTCGGGACCGATGTAGCCCTTCACGAGCGCGGGTCGCGCGGCGAAGTCGGTGTCGCCGAACTCCACGATCTCCGCGGGCGACACCTGGGCCTCGAGGCGCCGCACGTCGACGTCGCGGTCGCCGGGCACGGCCACGGCGAGGGGCTCGAGGCGCCCGTCGGGGTGCCGCAGCTGCACGAGGACGTTCTTCATGGTGTCGGCCGCGGTCCAGGGCCGCCCGGCGCCGCCCGCGCGACCCGCGCCGCGGGCACCACCCGCACCCCCGGGTCCGCCCGCCGGACGCGGCACGTCCGACCTCCCGTTGAGGTGCTCCACCAGCGTCGCGATCGTCGGGGTCCCGGGCGTGTCGTGCACGCTGCGGGCGGGCACGGCGGCGGCGTCCACCACCGCGGGGTCGGCCACCCGCACGGCCTCGGTGTTGGCCGCGTACCCGCACGCGCCGCAGCTGACGAACGTGTCCTCGCCCGACTCGCAGGGAAAGAGGAACTCCTCGGACGTGGACCCGCCCATCGCGCCCGACATCGCCGAGACGACCACGTACGGCAGCCCGAGCCGATCGAAGGTCCGCAGGTACGCGGCGCGGTGCGCGTCGTAGCTGCGCGCGAGCCCCTCGTCGTCGACGTCGAAGGAGTAGGAGTCCTTCATCACGAACTCCCGCCCGCGCAGCAGCCCCGCGCGCGGTCGCGCCTCGTCGCGGTACTTGGTCTGGATCTGGTAGATCCACAGCGGCAGGTCCTTGTAGCTCGAGTACAGGTCCTTCACGACGAGCGTGAACATCTCCTCGTGCGTCGGCCCCAGCAGCATGTCGACGCCGCGTCGATCCGTGAGACGGAAGAGGTTGGGCCCGTAGTCGGTCCAGCGCCCCGTCGCCTCGTAGGGCTCCTTGGGCAGCAACGCGGGGAAGTGCACCTCCTGCGCGCCGATCGCATCCATCTCCTCGCGCACGATCTCCTCGACGCGCCGGTACGTGCGCCAGCCGAGCGGCAGCCACGTGTACCCGCCGGGCGCCGCCCTGCGGATGTATCCCGCGCGCACGAGCAACCGGTGACTCGGCACCTCCGCGTCGGCGGGATCCTCGCGCAGGGTCCGCAGAAACAGCGTCCCCATGCGAAGCAGCACGTCCCCAAGTATGCTGGATGCCGACCTTTGACGTTCGCCGAACGCAAATGGCGTGGGCTTCGGCCCACGCCATTTTCCGTCTCGGGGCTCGTCACGGGCCGCGAGCAGACCGACCACGACCGACCACGACCGACACGACCGCGAGAGGAGCGAGGCAGGTGACGATGACGATGGACCACACGACGGACCCCGCCGTCGCCCGGGCCGGCGCGCCCTTCGCCGCCGACCCCGTGGCCGCGCGCGTCGCCGAGGTCGTGACGCCCTTCGTCGCCGACCTGGGCCTCGAGCTCTACGACGTCGAGCACGTCGGGGGCATCCTGCGCGTCGTCGTCGACACCCCTCCCGGCCGCGTCGACCCCGAGCACCCCGAGCGCCCGCAGGGCGTCAGCATCGACGCGATCTCCCTGCTCACCCGCCTGCTCTCCCGCGAGTTCGACCACGCCGAGCCGCTGCCCGGTCGCTACACCCTCGAGGTGACGAGCCCGGGCCTCGAGCGCAGCCTGCGCCTCCCGCGCCACTACGCGCGCGAGGTGGGCAAGCGCGTGTCCGTGCGCCTCCGCGCCCCCGTCGACGGCGTGCGCCGGGTCCAGGGCGCGCTGCTCGCCGCCGGCGAGCGTTCGTTCACCGTCCGCGACGACGAGACGCTCGCCGACCGCGAGATCGACTACGCCCAGGTCGACCGCGCCCGCACGATCTTCGAGTGGGGCCCCGCGCCCCGCCCCGGCCGCGGCACCCCGCACCCGGCCCGCGCCGCCACGCCGCATCCGAAGCGACACGACACGCACACGAAGGGAGCACCCGCATCATGAGCAACCTCGACATGGCGGAGGCCATCCGCATCCTCGCCAACGACCGCGGCCTCTCGGTCGACGCGCTGCTGCAGGTGCTCGTCGAGGCACTCGCGACGGCGTACAAGAAGCGTCCGGGCGCCGCCGAGGAGGTCGTCGTCGGCATCAACCCCGAGACGATGGACATCACCTTCACCGCCTACGACGTCGACGACGACGGCAACTGGATCAACGAGCGCGACGACACGCCCAAGAAGGACGAGCTCGGCCGCATCGCCGCCACGACGTTCCGCCAGGTCATGAGCCAGCGCATCCGCGAGGTCGAGCGCGAGCGCAAGTTCGAGGAGTACGCCAACCGCGAGGGCGACATCGTCTCGGGCACGGTGCAGAAGACCGACACCCGCTACACGTTGCTCGACCTCGGCCGCGTCGAGGCGCTGCTCCCGCAGGCCGAGCAGGTGCTCGGCGAGACGCGCGACCCCAACGCGCGGCTCAAGGCCTACATCGTCGAGGTCCGTCGCACGCCCAAGGGCCCGCAGATCGTGGTGAGCCGCACCCACCCGGGCCTCATCATGCGCCTCTTCGAGATGGAGGTGCCCGAGATCGCGGACCGCATCGTGGAGATCAAGTCCTGTGCCCGCGAGCCCGGGCACCGCACCAAGATCGCGGTCTGGTCGCACGACAAGTCCATCGACCCCGTCGGCGCCTGCGTGGGCGCCCGCGGCGCCCGCGTGCGCATGGTCGTCCAGGAGTTGCGCGGGGAGAAGGTCGACATCATCCCCTTCAGCGAGGACAAGCGCGACTTCATCGCCAAGGCGATGTCGCCGGCCAAGGTCACGGACGTGCGCCTGAGCCCCGACGGCACGCAGGCCGACGTGATCGTGCCCGACTTCCAGCTCTCGCTGGCGATCGGCCGCGGCGGCGTCAACGCCAACCTCGCGGCCCGCCTCACGGGCACGCGCCTCGACATCAAGAGCGAGACCGACGCCGCCGCCGAGTCGGCGGGTCGCCCGGCGCAGTCCGTCTCCACGCCCGCCGACCAGCAGTACGCGGAGGGCGAGTGGCGGACCAATCCGGCGACGGGCGCCATGGAGTGGCACGCCGCCGACGGCACCGTCGTCACGCAGGCCGAGTGGGCCGCACAGACCGGCCAGGGTCAGTCGGGGAGCTAAGCCACCTTGCCCAAGTCCCTTCGCGTCCACGAGCTGGCGAAGCAGCTCGGCATGACCAATGCCGAGATCGCCGACCTCTGCGGCAAGTTGGGCATCGGCGTGAAGGGTCCGTCCTCCACGCTCATCGAGGCGCAGGCCGATCGCGTCCGCGCGCGCGCCGAGCGCGAGGGCCTCGTGCGCGAGGTGCAGCCCGAGGAGGCCGCACCCAAGAAGAAGGCGGCGCCGAGGAAGGCCACCGCGAAGAAGTCCGACGACGCGGCGGCGGACGCAGGCGAGCCGACTGCGCCGACTGCGCAGACCGCGCCCGCCGCGACTCCGACGCCCGCGCCCACCGCGCGGCCGGCGAGTCCGCAGCCCGCGCGTCCCGCGCCGATCTCTGCGCCCGCCCCGCGCCCCGCGCCGCCGGCGCAGTCCCCGCGCCCCGCCGCCGCTGCACCGGCGCCCGCCGCGCGTCCAGCGACTCCTGCGCCCGCGCGTCCGGCGACGCCGCCGACCGCGCGCCCCGCCGCTCCTGCGCCCGCGCGTCCCGCGACGCCGCCGCCCAGCGGCCGGCAGATCCCGCCGCCGCCGAGCGGTCGTCCGATCCCGCCGCCGCCCGGCGGCCCGCGCCCGGCCGGGCGCCCGATCCCGCCGCCGCCCGGCGGTCCGCGCCCCTCGGGTGGTCGTCCGCCGATGGGCGGCCCCCGCCCCGGCGGCATGCGTCCGGGCAACACGATGCGCACCGGGCGCATCCCGCTCTCGCGTCTTGGCCGCGGTCCCGGTCAGGGCCCGCGTCCCGGCGGCGCCGGTCGCCCGGGCGATCGTCCGCCGATGGGCGGCCGCGGCACCGGCCTCGGCCGTAGCGGCCCCGGCGGCCGCGGCCCCGGCCAGCGCGGCCCGGGCAACCGCCGCAACGCACGCAAGAAGTCCCGCCAGACCCGCAGGCGGGAGATGGAGGAGATGCTCCCGGCGGCTCCGACGTCGTACACGCCGTCGAGCGCCCCCGTCCCCGAGGGCACCGTCATCATCGAGCGCGGCGTCTCCGCGCAGGAGTTCGCGCCCAAGCTCAACCGCACGGCGGCCGACGTCGTGCGATTCCTCCTCGAGCACGGCGAGATGGTGACGGCGACGATGACCCTCGCCGACGAGCAGATGGAGCTCTTCGCGCTCGAGGTCGGCGCCGAGATCCTCCTCGTCGACCCGGGTCAGCAGGAGGAGCTCGAGCTCCAGGCGTTGTTCGACGACTCCGACGACGAGGACGAGGCGCAGATGGCGCCCCGCCCGCCGATCAGCACGGTCATGGGCCACGTCGACCACGGCACGACCACGCTGCTCGACAAGATCCGCCGCACCGACGTGGTCGCGGGCGAGGCGGGCGGCATCACGCAGCACATCGGCGCCTACCAGGTCGTCCACGGCGACAAGCCGGTGACCTTCATCGACACGCCCGGCCACGCCGCGTTCACCAAGATGCGTGCCCGCGGCGCGCAGATCACCGACATCGTCGTGCTCGTGGTGGCCGCCGACGACGGCGTCATGCCCCAGACCATCGAGGCGATCAACCACGCGCGCGCCGCCGAGGTGCCGATCGTCGTGGCGCTCAACAAGATCGACAAGTCCAACGCCGACCCCCAGCGCGTCCTCGCGGGCCTCGCCGAGCAGCAGCTCACGCCCGAGTCGTGGGGCGGCGACACGATCGTCGTCGAGATGTCGGCCCAGCAGGGCCTCGGCATCGACGACCTGCTCGAGCAGCTCACGGTCGTCGCCGAGCTCGAGGACCTGCAGGCCAACCCGACGGGTCGCGCCAAGGGCGTGGTCGTCGAGGCCCAGCTCGAGACCGGCCGTGGCCCGGTCGCGACCGTGCTCATCGACAAGGGCACGCTCGAGGTCGGCGACCCGATCGTCGCCGGCGCCGCGTGGGGCAAGGTCCGCGCGCTCATCAACGACAAGGGCGAGCAGATCAAGTCCGCCGGCCCGTCCACGCCCGTGCAGATCCTCGGCCTCTCGGCCGTGCCGGCGGCGGGCGACGAGTTCCGCGTCGCACCCGACGAGCGCACGGCGCGCACGGTGGCCGAGGCGCGCGAGCAGCGCTTCCGCGCGCTCAACCAGCGCGGCGACGCCCGCGTCCAGCGCGGCGTCAAGCTCGAGGACATCTTCACCCAGATCCAGGCGGGCGAGGTCGCGACGCTCAACGTGCTGATCAAGGCCGACGTGCACGGCTCGCTCGAGGCGGTCACCGAGAGCCTGCGCAAGCTCGAGCGCGAGGACGTCCGCTGCGCCTTCGTCCATCGCGCGGTCGGCGCCATCACGGAGAACGACGTGTCGCTCGCCGCCACGACCAACGCGACGATCATCGGCTTCAACATCCGCCCCGACCGCCGCATCCGCGAGCTCGCCGAGGCGGAGAAGGTCGAGATCCGGACCTACGAGATCATCTACAAGCTGCTCGAGGACGTCGAGAAGGCGATGAAGGGCATGCTCAAGCCCGAGTTCGTCGAGGTCGTCACGGGCGAGGCCGAGGTCCGCGAGCTCTTCCGCGTGCCCAAGATCGGTGCGATCGCGGGCTGCTCGGTCCGCTCGGGCACGGTCACCCGCGGGTCCAAGGTCCGCTTCCTGCGCGACGGCGCGATCATCTGGAAGGGCAGCATCTCCTCGCTGCGCCGCTTCAAGGACGACGTCAAGGAGGTCCGCGAGGGCTTCGAGTGCGGCATCGGCCTCTCCGACTTCCAGGACCTGAAGCAGGGCGACATCATCGAGACCTACGATCTGAAGGAAGTCGAGCGCGAGTGATCGCGGGGGAGGTGGTCGGGTGAAGGTCGTCTACACCGCGGCCCACCTCGGCCACGATCCCCGCGTCGAGGTCGAGCGCTCCAACGCGCATTCGCCCTTCGAGCACACGGGTCGCGCCGAGCGCATCCGCGAGACGCTCGCCGCCGACCCCGCCTTCGAGTTCGTCGCCCCCACCGAGCACGGCGTCGCGCCGATCGAGGCGGTGCACCACGCGGGGCTCGTGCGGTTCCTCTCCACGGCCTGGGCCGACTATCAGCGCGAGGTCGCGGCCGCGCGCGAGGTGATCCCCGACGTCTTCATGCGCGCCGACCTGCGCCGCGCGATGGGCGACCGCGGCGAGCCCGAGTCGGTCAACGGCAAGCTCGGCTGGTGGTGCTTCGAGACCACGACGCCCCTCACCGAGGGCACGTACGGCGCCGCGCGCGCCGCCGTCGACGTCGCGCTCACCGCGACGTCCATCGTGACGGGCGGAGCACGCGCGGCCTACGGCCTGTGCCGTCCCCCGGGCCACCACGCCACCACCGACCTCTACGGCGGGTACTGCTTCTTCAACAACGCGGCGATCGCCGCCCACCGCGTGGCCTCCACGACCGGCACCAAGGTGACGGTGCTCGACGTCGACTACCACCACGGCAACGGCACGCAGCAGATCTTCTACGAGCGCGACGACGTGCAGTTCGTCTCGCTCCACGGCGACCCCGCCCGGGCCTACCCGTACTTCACCGGCTACGCGGAGGAGGTGGGGACCGGCCGCGGTCGCGGCGCGACGCTCAACGTCCCGCTCCCCGCGCGCACCGCCGACGATCCGTACCTCGACGCGCTCGACCGCGCGTGCGAGGCGGTGCGCGCCTTCGGCCCGTCGCTCGTCATCGTCTCGCTGGGTCTCGACACGTTCGTCACCGACCCGATCGCCGACCTCGCGGTCACCACCGAGGGCTTCCGCCGCTCGGGCGAGCGCGTCGGCGCGATGGGGCTGCCGACGGTGGTGCTCCAGGAGGGCGGCTACGACGTCGCCGCGCTGGGGGACAACGTGCGGGCCTGGCTCACCGGCCTCGCGACCACCCTCTCCTAGCCGCGCCGCTTCCCCTAGCCGCGCTGCTCGCGCAGGTAGCGCTCGAACTCCGCGGCGAGCTCGTCGCCGCTCGGGATCGGCCCGCCGAAGTTGACCTCCGTCGTCCCGCTCGCGAGCTCCTCGTCGAACGTCGCCTCGAGCTGCGACAGCATCCGCGCGTGCTCGGGATTGCCCGACACGAGTTGGTCGAGTCGCTCGCGCTGCACGGTCGCCTGCGACCGCACGTCGCTCACGTCGATCGAGATCCCGCCCACGTCGCACACGCCGGCCAGCAGCGCGGCCGTCGCGGCGGGGTACGCCATCGCCGACACGTAGTGCGGCACGCGGGCCCACAGGCCGACGGCGGGGATCTTGCGGGCGTGCAGGGCGTGCTCGAGCATCGCCTCCATGCCGGCGGGCACGTCGACGCTGCTCTTCAGGTAGGGGAGCGACGCCACGAGCTCGGCCGACGGCGACGTGCACGACACGTACACGGCCCGCGTGTGCGGCGTCGCGTACGGATAGGCGCCGAGGCCGATCATCCGTCGCACGCCGAACTTCTTGGCCAGGTCGCCCACGAGCCCGGCGAAGCGATTCCACGCCATGTCCGGCTCGGGCCCGTTGAGCACCAGCACGTCCTTGTCGTTGATGTCGCGGCCGTGCAGCAGCACGGGCGCGGACCACACGAGGCGCGTGTTCACGCCCTCGCGCAACTCCATCGTGGGCCGTCGCGCGCGGAAGTCGACGAAGAGGTCGGGCTCGAAGGTCACGAGGGCCGTCGCCCCGACCTCCTTCACCAGCATCTCCATCGCGTGCTGCGCGGCGGAGCTCGCGTCGATCCAGCCCTCCATCGCGACCACCAGCAGCGGCTCCCGCATGGCGGGCAGTTCGCGCGCGAGCGTGTACGGCTCGGTCATCTCGCGCTCACGCTAGGAGGTCGAGCGAGCGGCGCGCACCCCCAGCGGCCGCCTCGACCTGCAGACGGAAGGGCTCCAGTTCGTCCTTGCTGCGGGCGCCCAGCGCGCCACCGAGGTACCGCGCGTACACGCCCTCCACGATGCAGGCGAGCTTCCAGTACGCGAACGCGCGGTAGTACTCGATGTCGCCCACGTCACGCCCCGTCGCGCGCGCGTACCGGGAGATCAGTTCCGCCCGGTCCATGAATCCCGTCGCGGTCGTCGCCTGGCCGAGCCACGGCGACGGCTCGTCGCCGGGCCCCGTCCAGTACACGGTGAAGAGGCCGAGGTCCGCGAGCGGGTCGCCGAGCGTGCAGATCTCCCAGTCGAGCACCGCGCGCACGGCACCGTCGTCGCCGACGATGCAGTTGTCGAGTCGGTAGTCGCCGTGCACGATCGTCGCGGGCCCCTGCTCGGGGATCCGCCGCGCGAGCTCCTCGTGCACCTCGTCGATGATCGGCAGCTCGCGCGTCTTCTGCGCGTGCCACTGCCCGTGCCAGCGCTTGAGCTGCCGCGCGACGTAGCCCTCGTGGCG
Organism: Ilumatobacteraceae bacterium; assembly: GCA_964228515.1. Taxonomy (GTDB): domain Bacteria; phylum Actinomycetota; class Acidimicrobiia; order Acidimicrobiales; family Ilumatobacteraceae; genus CAXRBC01. The sequence continues at coordinate 3,715 of CAXRBC010000175.1, read as the reverse complement.
CCCGAGGTCGGCGAGGCCCACCGCACCGAGGTCGACGGCGTGGATCGCCGCGAGCGTCTCGACGAGCGACTCGCTCGCGTGTCGCCGCGCCGACTCGTCGAGCACCCGCTCGGCCGCGGCACGGTCCCGCACCACGTGTCCGTCCACGAAGTCCATGACGTAGAAGGGCGCGCCGTTCACCGCGGGGTCGTCGCAGTACCCGAGCGCCCTCGCGACGGGCACGGCGGACCCCCACAGTCCCGAGATGATCCGGTGCTCGCGACCCATGTCGTGGGCGCTGGCGAGCCCGTGGCTGAGCGGTGGGCGCCGCAGCACCATCCGCCGCCCCGCGGCATCGCGCACCTCCAGCGTCAGGTTGGAGTGACCGCCCGCGATGAACGAGAACTCGAGCGGCGGCGTCACCCCGTCGACGTGCGCGCGCATCCACGCGGTGACGTTGGCCGCGTGCACGCCCGCGCGCACCGTGTCGCTCATCGCGCCTCAGTCTCGCACCGCCGCCCGCGCGCTCGCCCACCCGCCGCGCCACCCGCCGCGGCACCGCCGCTAGCGTGACCGCCGCATGGCCATCGACGTCACCGACCGCACGTTCCAGACCGAGGTCATCGAGAAGTCCAAGACGACACCCGTCGTCGTCGACCTCTGGGCCCCGTGGTGCGGCCCGTGCAAGACGATCGGCCCGATCCTCGAGAAGGTCACGACCGCCACCAACGGCAAGGTCATCCTCGCCAAGGTCAACGTGGACGAGAACCCGCAGGTCGCCGGCGCCTTCCGCGTCCAGTCCATCCCCGCCGTCTACGCGGTCAAGGACGGCAAGGTCCTCGACGGCTTCGTCGGCGCGTACCCCGAGCACGTGATCGAGGAGTTCGTCAAGGCGCTGCTCCCCACCGACCAGGCCATCACCGTGCGCGAGCTGCTCGCCCGCGGCGACGAGGACAGCCTGCACCAGGCCCTCGAGCTCGAGCCGGGCAACGAGGACGTCGTCGTCGCCCTCGCCGAGCTCCTCGTCAGGCGCAAGGCGGTCGCCGAGGCCCTCGAGCTGCTCAAGCGCGTGCCCGAGACCGACCGCGTCCGCACCGTCGCCGCGCAGGCCCGCCTCGCGTTCACCCCCGACGACGACTACGACCGGCAGCTCGCGGCGCTCCTCCCGCGCGTCAAGGCCGACGAGGCCGCCCGCCAGCAGTACCTCGACATCCTGCAGACCATGGGCGCGAGCGACCCTCGCACCGCCGACTACCGCAAGAAGCTGACCGCCCAACTCTTCTAGCCCGGCCCGAGGCACGGCCTCCCGCCGCGCGGGCTTCCGCCGCACGGGCTCCCGCCGCGACGCGGCGCTCGCGCACACATCCGCGGTCGATGCGACCGATCCGCGAGGCCACCCTGGACCGCGCCACCGCATGGCTCCGGTGGTTCGGCCTATCGCGCCTCGTTGGCATCGTCGCGTCGGTCGGCGTGGTGGGGGTGGGGGCGTGGTGGCTGGTCCGCGTCCCGCCCCCGCCACCCGAGTCCACGATCCCATTCGACGTCGCGGTCACGTCGCCGCCCACCGCGACCACGCTCGACGGCCCGGCCACGACCAGCGCGACGGTTCCCGTGCATCCCGTCGTCCACGTGGCCGGCGCCGTCGCCCACCCGGGCGTCTACGCGCTCGCCCCGGGCGCCCGCGCACACGACGCCGTGCTCGCGGCCGGGGGCCCCGCACCCGACGCCGATCTCTCGATGGTCAATCTCGCCGCGCCGCTCCCCGACGCATCGCAGCTCTACGTCCCGCGGCGAGGCGAGGGTCCGCGACGCGCGGCGCCGGCTGGCCCGTCGCGCGACGCGAGGGGCATCACCGCGCCGTCCGACGCCGCGCCGACTCCCGCGCCCGGGTCCGGTGGCGCCGCAGCGACACCCGCCGCCCCGCTGGATCTCAACGCCGCGACCGCCGCCGACCTCGAGGCGCTCCCGGGCATCGGCCCGCGCACCGCCGCGGCGATCGTCGCGCATCGCGAACGGCACGGGCCCTACGCGAGCGTCGAGGCGCTGCTCGACGTGCGCGGCATCGGGCCGGCGAAGCTCGCCGAGGTCCGCCCGCTCCTGCGCGCGCCCTGAGCGCCGAGCGTCCGCCCCGCACGCCGGGCGAGGCTCAGGCGACGCCGATGACGAGGCGGGGCGAGGCTCAGACGACGCCGATGAGCAGCGCGGCGCCGACGAGCGACAGCAGCGCCCCGAGGCCGACCGCCGCCGCGATGGGCCACGCCTCGCGCACCCACTCGCGCCAGCTCGCGACGGCCTCGCGCGTCGCCAGCCGCGCGGCGACGAAACCCACGATCCACCACGCCGCCGCGCTCGTCACGACCGCCGCCACGATCCGCCCGCCGTCCGAGGTCGCCGGCACTCCCATCGCGGGCAGGGTCGGCAGGCCCACGAGCACGAGCACGAAGCCGAGCAGGCCCGTGAGCCGGCCGGGCATCCATATGAGCACCGCGCCGACGGCTGCCACGCCCAGTGCGAGCCCTGCCGCGACGAGACCGCCCTTCATCCACAGCGCGCGTCGGTGAGCGACGATGCCGTCGGGCACGATCACACGCTCGGGCATCGCCTCATCGTACGACGGGTCGCCGAGCGACGCGGCCATCGTGGCGCTCGCCGCCCTCGTCGCATGCGTCGCGCACGCGGTGACGCACGTCGCGACCGCGCGCGTCACGATCCCCGCGGCGTGCGCGTCGGCCGTCACCGCGCCCGGCGTGCTCGCACGCGCCGACACGACCGCGGCACGGCGCCGCACTCCCTCCGCGGGCCCGCGGCTGCGCGGCGCGGCCCTGCTCGTCGCCGCGGTCGCCCTCGCCGCCGGCGCCCGCGCCGCGCAGGCCGACCGCGACCTGCGCGACGTCGCCCTCGGCCCGTACGCCGGCCCGGCGCGCCTCGTCGACGAGCCCGTCGCCGTGCGCGGCGCGGTGCGGGTCGTGCTCGAGGTCGAGGGCGACCGCTTCGTCGCGACTGCGAGCGGCCGCGTGGCCAATCTCCTCCGGCGCCGCGCGCTCGGCCAGACCCTGCACGTGGCGGGGGAGCGCGCGCCGCTCGGACCTCGCGAGTCGGCGCGCTGGCGCGCGCGTCACGGGCAGGGCCCCATGCGCCTCGCACCCGTCGCCGAGCCCGCGGCGCCGGCCCCGCCCTCCGCGCGCGCGGCCACCCGCGCGCGCGAGCTCGTGCGCGCCGGCGCCGCGGGCCTCGCCCCCGACGACCGCGCGCTCCTGCTCGCGTTGCTCATGGGCGACGACCACGCGCAGCCCCGCGCGATGGTCGAGGCATTTCGCGCCTCGGGCCTCTCGCACCTCTCCGCCGTCTCGGGGCAGAACGTGGCGTTCCTCCTCGCGGCCGCCGCGCCGCTGCTGCGCCGCCTCGCTCCCGGCCTGCGCCTCGGCGCGACGCTCGCGCTGCTCGCGTGGTTCGTCGTCGTGACGCGGGTCGAGCCGTCGGTGGTGCGCGCCGCGGCGATGGCGGGCATCACCGCGATCGCGCTGGAGCTCGGACACCATCCCTCGGCGCTGCGGTTCCTCGCGCTGTGCGTGGCGGGCGTCGTGCTGGCGGACCCGATGCTGGTGCACTCCGTCGGAGTCGCGCTCTCGGTGTCCGCGACGGCGGGCCTCTCGGTGCTCGCCGCGCCGCTCGCGCGGCGCCTCCCGGGCCCGCGCTGGCTCGCGTCGCTCGCCGCGGCGTCGATCGCCGCGCAGGT
>CAXRBC010000174.1:0-3527 GCA_964228515.1 Ilumatobacteraceae bacterium | reverse complement strand
ACGAGCTCGTTCTCGATGTGGGCCATCGCGTTGACCTCGCGGACCTGGTCGGCGGTGAGCGTGGCGGGCACCCAGTGTGCGGGCGCCTCGTAGTTGGAGACGAACGTGCCGTCGTACCAGCCGCGCCAGTGGCGGGGCTTGCCGTCGAGGATCCGCTCGCGCTCCGCGCGGTCCTCCGGGTATCCCTCGGGCAGGTCGAGCGCGCGCCAGTCGACGCGCCCGAGTTCGCTCGCGGGCGGGTCCCACGGGTGGTGCGGGTCGGGGAAGCTCATCCAGCAGAACCAGTCGTCGTCCGCGCCGAGCGAGTCGAGCCACGCGATCGTGCGGTCGGCGACCCAGTCGGTGTGGTAGCGCTCGCGCGCGATCTCGTTGCGTTTCACCTGCGGCGCGCCCGTGTCGCCGCCCGGCAGTGCGCTCACCTCGAGCTGTCGATCCAGCACCTGGAAGAACCGGCCGACGTCCTCGGGGTGGTGCGCCCGCAGCCACTGCGCGTAGTGGAACGGCCCGACGGCGCCGTGCGTCGCGGTCTCCATGTGCTCGAAGCCGCGGTGCGGTGCGGGCGCGCCGTCGGGCGCGGTGCCCCACTCGGCGTGTTCGTTGCGCGAGCCCATGCGGTTTTCGGCGAAGCGCAGGAACGGGTCGAGGAACGGCTCGAAGTGCGCCTTGCCCACGAGCGCCGTGCGGTACCCGGCGCGGCGCAGGTCCTCGGCGATGCTCGGCGCGTCGTTCGGCAGCGGCACGCCGTTCATCCAGACGCCGTGCGTCGCGACGTGCTGGCCGGTGACCATCGTGCTGCGCGACGGCATGCAGACCACGTTCTGCGGGTGGGCGCGCGTGTAGCGCACGCCGGCCGCGGCGAGCCCGTCGAGCACGGGCGTGCGCGCCACCGTGCCGCCGTTGCACCCGAGCGCGTCGTAGCGCTGCTGGTCGGTGGTGACGAACAGGATCTTGCGACCCATCAGCGCCCGACCGCCCCGTGCTCGAATCGCTGCTTCAGCGCCGCGAGTCCCTCGCCCGCGGCACCCGCGATCACGATCGCGAGCACGTCGGGCACCATGTCGATCGAGTACACGACGGTGCAGCCGCCATCGCCGTCGTCGAGCACGTCGACGGTCGACAGGTGCTCGGTGATCCCGGGGTTGCCCACGATCCGGTACTGGTAGCGGCGCAGCGCGTGGTCGTGCGTGACGATCCGCTCCTCGAATGTCAGCCCGCTGCGCAGCGTGACCCAGCGCGTCCCACCCTCCATGCGGGTGGACTCGGTGGGGAACCACTCGTGTTGCCGCTCCAGCGCCCCGACGAGCCCCCACACCGTGTCGGCGTCGCGGCGGATGTGCACGTGGCGGCGCACGGATCCCACGCGACGAATCTACGGGGCGGCCGCGTCGGCGTCCGCCGCGACGCCGTCGGGTGCGTCGGGCAGACGCCAGTCGATCGGCGCGAGGCCGGCCTCGGCGAGCGCGGCGTTGACGCGCGAGAAGGGCCGCGACCCGAAGAAGCCGTTGCGCGCCGAGAGCGGCGACGGATGCGCGCTCTCGATCACCACGTGGTGCGCACCCGTCACGAGCGCGCGCTTTCGACGCGCGTACGCGCCCCAGAGCACGAACACGACGCGCTCGGCCTTCGCGTCCACCGCGCGGATCACCTCGTCGGTGAAGGTCTCCCAGCCCTTGCCCTGGTGCGAGCCCGCGGCGCCCGCGCGCACGGTGAGCGTGGCGTTGAGCAGCAGCACCCCCTGGCGCGCCCAGTGCTCGAGCGTGCCGTGCCGCGCGGGAGGGATGCCGAGGTCGGCCTCGAGCTCGGCGTACACGTTGACGAGCGACGGCGGGATCGCGACCCCGGGCGGCACGGAGAAGCACAGGCCGTGCGCCTGGCGCGGCCCGTGATACGGGTCCTGGCCGAGGATCAGCACGCGCGTGCGCGCATGGCTCGTGAGGTGCAGCGCGGCGAAGACGCGCTCACGCGCCGGGTACACCGCGTGGCGCGCGCGCTCGTCCTCGACGAAGTCCCGCAGCGCGTGCCAATACGGCTTGTCCCACTCGGCGCGCAGCAGCGGATTCCAGTCGGTGCGCACGGCGCCTCAGAAGCGCGCGCGCACGGCCCACAGATCGGGGAACACGGGGCGAAACAGCGTGCCCGCGAGGTACTCGGCACCCGCGGAGCCTCCGGTGCCGCGCCGCGAGCCGATGGTGCGCTCCACCATCTTCACGTGGCGGTCGCGCCCCTCCTGCCCCCCCTCGCCGCCGTCGCCGAGCCGCTCGAGCAGGAGCGCGACCTCCGGGTCGCCGCGGTACGCGCGCTCGAGCGCGGCCTGCACGTCGTCCGACGGCTCGTACGCCGCCCGCACGTCGCGGCCGAGCGCGGCGGCCGGCACGGGGTGGCCGCGGGCGGCGAGCAGTGCGAGCACCGAGTCCCAGAGCGCGGGTCGCGAGAGGGCGGCCTCGACGCGCGCGCGGTCGGCGCCGCCGGGCGCGAGGTGCGACGTCGTCGCGGGGTCGCGCCGCCCGAGCACCGCCTCCATCTCGCGGAACTGCGCGGACTGGAAGCCGCTCGAGGCGTCGAGCCGGTCGCGGAACGTGAGGAACTGCAGCGGCGTCATCGTCTCGAGGATGTCGACCTGCGCCACCAGGACCTTGAGGATCGTGCGCACCCGCCCGAGCGTGGCGAGCGACGCGTGCACGTCGCCCGCGCCGAGCGTGCGCTGGGCGCGCGCCAGCTCGTGGAGGATGGACTTGAACCACAGCTCGTACGTCTGGTGGATGACGATGAAGAGCATCTCGTCGTGTTCCGGGCCCTCCGACCGCGGGTGCTGCAGCCCGAGCAGTTCGTCGAGGCGCAGGTACGACGAGTACGAGACCGCCCGCTCGTAGCCGGCGGCCTCGGGCGGCGACATAGCGTGAGACTATGCCGCGCGCCGCGCACGACGCCCCCGACGTCACGACCCGCGCGCACGCCGAGGCGCTCGACGCCGCCGACCCGCTGCGGATCTGGCGCGACGAGTTCGTCGTCGCCGATCCCGAGCTCTGCTACCTCGACGGCAACTCGCTGGGTCGACTGCCGCGCGCCACCGTCGACCGCGTCGCGCGCTACCTGGTGGAGGAGTGGGGCACCGAGCTCGTCGCGGGCTGGGGACGGTGGATCGACGAGGCGCAGTCCGTCGGCGACCTGATCGGTCGGGCCGCACTCGGCGCGGGACCGGGGCAGGTGCTCGCCGTGGACACGACGAGCGTCAACTTCTACCAACTCGCCTCCGCCGCCGTCCGCGCCCGCCCCGGTCGACGCACGGTCGTGAGCGACACCGCCAACTTCCCGACCGACCGCTACATCCTCGAGGGACTCTGCGAGCGCCTCGACATGAAGCTCGTGCTGATCGACGACGAGGCCGGCGAGGAGTACGTGACGCCGGCGATGCTCGAGCGACACCTCTCGGACGACGTGGCGCTCGTGACGCTGTCCGTCGTGCAGTATCGCTCGGGCGCGCTCCACGACGTGCCGGCCATCACGTCGATGGCCCGGCGCGCCGGCGC
>CAXRBC010000173.1:0-2929 GCA_964228515.1 Ilumatobacteraceae bacterium | reverse complement strand
ACCGCCAAACATGAGCGGTTCAATGTGGTGCTTGGAGTTGAGCCACAGCAAGCCAACGCCCTTTGGGCCGCCGAACTTATGAGCAGACAACGAGATCGAATCAACCTTTGAGGTGATTGAGCCGAGATCCAACCATGGCGCTGCCTGAACGGCGTCGCTGTGAAGGATTGCTTGCGGTGCATGACGCCGCACCACTGCAGCGACCGAAGCGATATCTGCAATCACTCCTGTTTCGTTGTTGACTGCCATCACCGACACGACACTCGCGTGCCCCGTGCGGGCGATCTCGCGGAGCGCGTCGCGGAGGGCGTCGGCGTCGATCTCGCCCGCCGCGTCGACGCCGACGACGCGCCCCTTGGCGTGCTCGACGCAGTGCAGCACGGCGTGGTGCTCGGCCGCGGAGCAGCCCGCCGTCCCGCCGCTGCGTCGCACCGCGCCCAGCACCGCGGTGTTGTCACCCTCGGTGCCGCCGCTCGTGAAGACCACCTCGCCCGGCGCGCAGCCGAGCACCGCGGCGACGTCGTCGCGCGCCTCGTCGATGGCCCGGCGCGCGGTGCGCGCGAAGCGGTGGGATCCCGACGGGTTGGCATAGAGCACGTCCATGAAGGGCCGCATGGCCTCCACGGCCTCCGGCCGCATCGGCGTCGTCGCGGCGTGATCCAGGTACGCCACGCCGTCCACGGGACGAAACTAGCGTCGCGAGGCATGGGACGGATCCGCGTCGCGATCGACATCGACGCCTCACCCGAGCGCGTGTGGCGCGTCGTCGAGCCCGTCGAACGGCACGTCGACTGGATGGCCGACGCGGTCGCGATCCGCTTCACCTCCGAGCGCACGCGCGGAGTCGGCACCGCATTCCTCTGCGACACGCGGGTCGGCCCGCTGCGGCTCACCGACCGTATGGAGATCACCGAGTGGGATCCGGGCCGCGCGATGGGCGTGCGCCACGTCGGCATCGTGACGGGCACCGGGCGCTTCACGCTGGCGCCGCTCGACGGCGGGGTGCGCACGCGCTTCGCCTGGGAGGAGACCCTCCGCTTCCCGTGGTGGATGGGCGGCCCGCTCGGCGGGCTCGTCGGCGGCTCGCTGGTGCTGCGCGCGATCTGGCGGCGCAACCTGCGGGCGCTGCGCCGGATCTGCGAGTCGGCGGACTAGGCCCCGAGCGCGCGCAGCGCGGCGGTCGCCGCCGCCGCACCCACGATTACGGCCACGAGCGGCGCGCGCCGCCAGACGAGCACGAGCGCCACCGCGATGCCGGCGGCGCGCTCGTCGAGGACGAGGGCCCGACCGTCGGAGAGCGCGTCCTTCACCACGAGCGCCGAGAGCACCGCGGCGGGGATGAGCGCGACGCACCGCTCCAGCGGGGCGGGCATGCGCATCGAGCCGAGCAGCAGCGTCCCCGCCGCCTTCAGTGCGTACGACGTCACCGCGAGCGCCGCGATCATCCACCAGAGCGGCGTCATGGCCGCAGCCCCACGACGATCGCAACGGCGGCGAGGATCACGGGCACGCCGACGGGCGCGAGCGGCACCGCCACGAGGCAGATCGCGGCGCCGAGCAGCGCGGCTCGCCTGCCGGCACGCGTGCGCAGGTGCGGGGGCAGCATGGCGACGAACGCGGCGGGGAACGCCACGTCGAGCCCCCACGTGCGCGGGTCCACCGCACCACCGACCAGCGCGCCGAGGGCCGTGCCGCCGTTCCAGAACGCGAACAGCGCACCGGCCGTGGTGACGAACGCGACGCGCCGAAGTCTCGGCTCGCGCTCCGCGAGCGCGAGCCCGGTCGTCTCGTCGATCACGAAGTGCGCCGCGACCGCGCGGCGGCCCGCGCCGCCGGCCATCTCGCGGATCGGACCCGACATCGCGACGCCGTAGACGAGGTTGCGCACCGCCAGCAGCGCGGCGCCGGCGTACGCCGTGACGACGGAGCCGCCCGCGCCGACGACGCTCATGGCCGAGAACTGCGAGGCTCCCGTGAAGACGAACACCGACAGCGCCATCGCCTGCCAGGCGGACGCCCCGGCGCCGACGGCCGCGACGCCGAAGGAGAAGCCGAACACCCCGACCGCCGCGCTCAACGCGAGGCTGCCCGTGACGACGCGGCGCACCTCGGGGTCGCGGGAGGCACGCCCCGCGCCGGCGGGGCCGCTCACGCCCCGACGCCGCGGAGCATCTCGTCGGCCGCCGACCAGGGGTCGGTGCGACCCGCGGCCACGTCCGCGGCGAGGCGCTCCCAATCCGCGCCCTCGCAGGTCGCGCGCGCCCGCGCCTCGAGGCGCCGCGCCACGATCTCGCGCAGCTCCTCGCGCGCGCGTCGCGCCCGACGCTCGCCGAGGGCGCCGGAGGCCGCGGCCGCGTCGCGGTGCGCACCGATCGCGGCCCATGCCTCGGCCGCGCCCTCGCCCGTCGTCGCAGTCGTGGCGACGATCGGCGGGCGCCACGCGCCCGCGGGGATCTCGGAGAGCTCGAGCATCTGCTCGAGGTCGCGGCGCGTCGCGTCCGCGCCCGGGCGGTCGGCCTTGTTGATCACGAACAGGTCGGCCACCTCCATGAGGCCGGCCTTGTTGGCCTGCACCGCGTCACCCCAGCCGGGGTTGACCACCACCACGGTCGTGTCGGCCGCGCGCGCGATCTCGACCTCCACCTGACCCACGCCGACGGTCTCCACGACGACGCGGTCGAAGCCGACGGCGTCCAGCACGCGCACGGCGTCGGCGGCGGCCACGGCGAGGCCGCCGAGGTGCCCGCGCGTCGCCATGCTGCGGATGTAGACGCCCGCGTCACCCGCGTGGTCCTGCATGCGCACGCGGTCGCCGAGGATGGCGCCGCCGGTGAAGGGCGCCGAGGGATCCACCGCGAGCACCGCCACCGTCTCGCCTGCCGCGCGCGCGACGGCGATCAGCGCGGAGACGAGGGTGCTCTTGCCCGCG